>JALUUK010000576.1 GCA_027021395.1 Acidobacteriota bacterium | reverse complement strand
CGCGACCTTCGCCCCTGCGCCGCTTCCCGGAGGGGATGCGGCGATTCGCGAGCCGCGCCGGCAACTCGTCGCCCGGTGGCAGTGTGCGGGCATGGATCCGACACCTGAAATGCTCGCCCGTTTGCAACTCGATGCGAATCTTGCCTCCATCTGGAAGCAGCAGTGCAGACAGGCCTTGAACACACCGCTTTCGCACTCGGCCGGGCGTCTCTTCGATAGCGTCGCGGCAGCACTTGGATTCGCTCCCCTACGGTGCACCTACGAGGGACAGGCCGCCATCAGGCTGGAAGAGGCTGCGCGACGCTGCGTCGGTGACTCTTCGCTTTGCGATCTTCCCTACCGAATCATACCGGAATCGCAAGGTGCGCCGCTTCAGATTGACTGGGCGCAAGTCTTCGAGGTTTTCGCGGGGGTAATATGGGATGCGGCAGAGCGCGAGCGCTACGCTTTCGCTTTCCATCATGCCGTGGCGCGAGCCGCGTGCGATATGCTTCGCCACGGAGTTGAAATCAGCGGCGAGCGTTCGGTCGCACTCGGAGGCGGCGTGTTCGTCAATCGGCTATTGATGGATATCCTATGCCCGATGCTGCGTCGGGAAGGCTTCGAAGTGCTTTGCGCGCGGAATTTGCCGCCGAATGACGGCGCGATCGCTTTCGGCCAAGCCGTCGTCGCGGGAGTCGCTTCATGTGCCTAGCGGTCCCGATGCGACTCGTGGAAATGACGACGGAAGGGAACGGCCTCGTCCAGATCGGCGGGATGCGCTACGAAGTCAATCTGTCTTTGGTCGAAGACGCTCGGATCGAGGACTATCTCATCGTTCACGCGGGGTTCGCAATCGAGCGGTTGGAGGAAAGCGAGGCGCGTCTTCGGCTCGACTTATTCGAAAAGATGGCCGAGATCCACCGTCGAAAAACGGGTCGGGATACGCAAAGGGTCGAGCCGCCTAGCAGGAAGAAGCGATGAAGTACATCGAAGAGTTTCGCGATCGCGACACCGCCGACTATCTCGTTGGAGCGATCGCCGACTCGGCATCCAAGATCGAGGAGCACGATCGCCGGATTCGCATCATGGAGGTTTGCGGCAGCCATACGATGGCCATTGGACGCTACGGCATTCGCGACGTCATGCCCGAATCGGTGGAGTGGCTCAGTGGACCGGGGTGCCCCGTCTGCGTGACCAGCAGCGGCTACATCGATGCAGCCATCGAACTTGCGGCGAGAGGTATCGTTCTCGCGACCTTCGGCGACATGATGCGGGTGCCCGGATCTCGTTCCACCCTAGCGGAGATTCGATCGGAAGGAGCGCGAATCGAGGTTTGTTACTCGCCTATGGCCGCTTTGGATCTCGCCTCCGCGCATCCGGGGCAAGAGGTCGTCTTCCTCGGCATCGGTTTCGAGACGACGGTCGCTCCCGTCGTTTCCCTGATTCCCGCAGCAAAAGCTCGGGGCGTCGAGAACCTGTGCTTGCTGACCGCTTTCAAGCTCGTGCCCCCGGCGCTTTTCGCGCTCTTGGAAGATTCAGAACTCGCCATCGACGCTTTTCTCTGTCCAGCCCATGTTTCCTCGATCATCGGCTCAGAAGCCTACCGCAGTATCGTTGAAGATAGGCGGATTCCTTGTGTCGTCGCCGGCTTCGAGCCGCTCGACATTCTCTATGCGACCCTGGCCATCGTGCAGCAAATCGGAAAGCGCGAGGCGGAGCTGCAGAACCACTACTCTCGCGTCGTCAAGCCCGAAGGCAACCGGAAGGCGCAGCGCATCATCGAGCGATATCTAGAGCCGTGCGCCGCCACATGGCGGGGCCTC
>JALUUK010000575.1 GCA_027021395.1 Acidobacteriota bacterium | reverse complement strand
CATGGATCCGTCTGACGGTCGAGAATGGTCTGAAGATCGTGATTGAGTTGTTCGCGCTGCGAAAGAAGCTCGTCGAGTTCGACCGTTCCCAAAACCGAGCGCAGCGTCGTCTGAGCCAACTGACTCGTCGCATAGTTGTAGTTGTTGACTTCGACGAGCGCCTTGCGCGGCAGGATGACCCGGAAATACACGACCGCGTTGACCTTGATCGACACGTTGTCCTTGGTGATCACGTCTTGAGGCGGCACGTCGTGAACCATGGTTTGCAGTGAAACCTTGGTCATCTTGTCGATAAACGGTAAGAGAATCACCAGGCCCGGCCCAAAGTCCTTGGGAACGAGGTTGCCGAGACGAAAAACGACACCCCGTTCGTACTCCTGCACGATCTTGATCATCTGACCGAGGAGAAACATCAGGAAAACCACTGCTCCGGCAATCAGCGCGTACCAAGGCATTGTCGCCTCCTTTCGCTTCCGTTGCGTCGTCCGGAGAATGCGAACGACGTCTCCATCTCACTTTCCACCACGGGCTGAGCGCTATTCGCTCTCCGGATCGGCGCCTGCCTCGACCAGGAGCAGCGTTCCCTCGACGGCGACGACGCGGACCCTTGTCCCGGCCGAGATCGTTCCTCGAGCACGTGCCCGCCAGTATTCCCCATGAACATCGATCGTGCCTTCCGGCTGCAGATCCATCGTCACGACGCCCACCTCGCCGAGCAGACCCTCGACTCCGGTCGTAGCCCGGCGTCGCTGGGCCTTGACCACGAAGTAGACCAGAATCGAGAGCAGAGAAACCTTGATGAGAACGAGCACGCTGATGAAACCCAAGCCGATCTGAAGCGCGGGCACCGTCGCGGGAAAGAGCAACCAAAGTCCCAATGCAATGGACAAAGTCCCTCCCACCGTCAGCGCCCCGAAAGAAGTCACCTTGATCTCGAGCAAGAAAAGAATCACGCCGAGCACGACCAACGCCACGGCATGGAACTGAATCGGCAGATAGCGCGCGGCATAGAGCACGAGCGCGAGACTGATCACGCCGACGGCGCCCGGATAGACGCTGCCGGGGTTGTAGACCTCGATGTAGATCCCCGCGATCCCGATCAGCAGCAAGATGGCGATCGTCGTGGGCGTCAAGAGCACCTTGCGCAACTCCTCGTGCCAATCGATCTGTTCGATCGTCACCGGCGATCCCACCAGATCGAGCCGCTGCGTCGAACCGTCGATTCGAGTGAGCACTCGCCCGTCGATCTTCGCGATGAGTTCGTCGCGCGAAGCGACGACGAGATCGATCAACCCGGCTGCGAGTGCTTCCTCCTCGCTCCACGAACGCGACTTCATCACCGCTTCGTTGACCCTCTCGACAGGACGCCCGCGCTTTCCGGCGATCGAGCGGATCAAGGCGGCGAGGTCCTCCGACGCTTTTTCGAGTTGGATGTCGCCGCGCTTGTTCTCGGCTCCGGACATGATCGGATGTGCAGCACCGGTGCGAGTGATCGGCGCCATGGCGGCGCAATCCGCCGCCATCAAGAGAAAGAAGCCCGCTGACGCGGCATGCGCGCCGCGCGGTGCGACATAGACGCAAACCGGAACCTCGCTGGCCAAGATGCTTTCGACCATGGATTCCGCCGACGTCACCAGACCTCCAGGTGTGTCGAGTTCGAGAATGAAAAGTCGATCATTCGCAGCCGCTGCATTCTCGAGCGCGCGATCGAGGATCATCGCGCTAAGAGCGTGGATCACACCTCGATAGCGTAGGACCCGAACTCCCCCTTGCACCGTCTCGCTCGACTCCATCGCTTCGGAGGAAACGACCGCAGGCGATGGTGATGGATCCATCGAAGCCACTGCGGGCAAGACCATGACCACCACCCATAGGGAGAGCGAGATGAGAGCAAAGCACCGGCTTTTCATGAACTTCATTGTACCCCAATTCCTTCGCGCGAAACTTGACCTCGGCCCGAATGGCTGCTCCAATCCGCGCGAAACGAGGGATGAGGAGAGTTCTGATGGAGCGCTTTCATGAGAAAGGGAATGCACTCCGCACGGCGGACCTGACGACGATCATCTTCGACTACGGCAACACGCTGATCCCCTTCGGCCCCGAACAATTCCGTCGTGAAAGACGCGCGCTCGAAGCCACCCTGGTCGACCTCTTCGGGCACTGCGATATGGCCAAAGTCAAAGCCATACGCGATCGCCAAATCGTCGCGCCGTACCAAAACGGCTGGCGAGAAAACGACATGCGCGATATCACGCGCGAAATGCTTCGCGAACTCTACGGTACGGAAGCGACGCCTTCCGAAATCGACGCCGTGCTCGAGACGCGATACCGAGTTTTCATGGAAACCGCGGCCTTGGCGGACGGCACGATGGAAACGCTTGTGGCCTTGCGAGGGCGAAAGCGCTTGGCGCTGCTTTCGAACTACCCCAGCAGTCGTGCCATAAGGGACAGCCTCGAGGCCTTGGGTATCGCGGGCTTCTTCGAAGCGATCGTCGTCTCTGGAGAAATCGGCTTCGTCAAACCGCATCCTTTGCCCTTTGAAACCATCCTTCGCGATCTTCGCGAGAGCGCCGAAAACGCGGTTTATATCGGTGACAATTGGCTTGCCGACGTTCAGGGCGCCCGCCGAGCCGGAATGCAATCCATCCTGACTACCGAGTTTCAGCCCTACGAATCTTTCCCGGAACGACCCGGAGACCTCCAACCTCAAGCCCGTATCTCCCGCCTCAGCGAAATCGTCCCCCTGCTCGGCCTCTAACGGGAAATGCTGGATACCCCTCCGCCGAAAGCGCTCTCGCTTCGTTACGATGCGAGGCGATGCAGGCGGTCGAGGCCTTCTTCGATCCGTGAGCGAGAGGTCGCATAGGAAAAGCGCAAATATCCAGGCGCGCCGAAGGCTTCGCCCGGCACCGTAGCGACGAAGATTTCGGAAATCAAAGTGCGAGCGAGGTCTTGCGAAGTCTGCAATCCGAGGCGGTCGAGCAAGGCGCGAACATCCGGAAAGGCGTAGAACGCTCCTCGGGGTAGAGCGCAGGAAACCCCATCGATCGCGTTGAGGCCTTCGCAGATCATTCGCCGCCGCTCGCGGTACTCGTCGAGCGCGGAATCGAGATAGTCCTGATCGTAGTTCTCGAGAGCCCCAAGAGCGGCGTACTGCGAAATCGATGCCGCTTGCGTGGTGTCGTGACTTTGAATCTTGAGCAGCCAACGAATCACCTCGGCAGAGGCGATGGCGTATCCGACCCTCCATCCCGTCATCGCCCAGGTCTTGGAAAAAGCCGAGACCATCACCAAGCGGTCGGCCAAGCGGTCTCGATGAGCAAGCAGCGAAGCGACATCGGCCGGATCGTAGACGAAGGACTCGTAGGTCTCATCGGAGATCAGCCAGAGGTCATGTTCGACGACGAGGTCGACCAAAGCCTCCGCCTCGGCAGCCGGAAGAATGCCTCCCGTGGGATTCGCGGGCGAGTTGACGATGATCATCCGCGTGGCCGGGGTCAAAGCCTCTTTGATCCGCGCGGCGCAAATGGAAAAGCCGCCCTCCGAACTCATCTCGGCGAAGATGGGGCGGCCGCCGGCAAGGCGCACCTGCTCGGGGAAAGACACCCAATACGGCGAAACGATCAAGACATCATCGCCCGGATTGACGAGGCTCATCATCGTTGCAAAAAGCAGCGGCTTGCCACCGCTGCCGACCATGACTTCGTCCGGCGATACCTCCCGGCCGCTTTCGAGCGTGTAGCGCTCGGCTAGAGCCGTTCTTAGTTCCGCAATTCCGGCGGCGGAGGTATAGTGCGTCCGATTGTCCTCGATGGCCGCGATCGCGGCGCGCTTCGCGGCGCTCGGAGTTTCCAGATCCGGCTCTCCCGGGCCGAAATCGATCACGTCTCGACCCGATCGCCGCAAGCGATCCGCCTCCATCTTGATCGCCAGCGTCGCCGAGGTTCCGATCAAACCCAGACGACTCGCCGCCCGCCGAACCATCACTTTCCTCCAAAGGTCGAGTCGATTCTGCGCAACGCCGCGGACGGCACCAATGAGCTGACGTCGCCACCGAGCTTGGCGACCTCACGCACGAGGTGAGAGGAGATGAACGAAACATCCTCGCCGGGAGTCAGGAACACCGTTTCCACATCCGGTGCAAGTCGCCGATTCATCAATGCCATCTGCAACTCCGACTCGAAATCCGAGAAGGCTCGAAGACCGCGCAGCACGATTCTCGCCCTTTCCTGCCGCGCAAAATCGACGAGCAATCCATCGAAGATCGAGACTCGCGTACCCTCGATTCCAGCTTCGTCGAGCGCTTCACGCAGCATCGCGGCGCGGACCTCGGCATCGAAGATCGGCGTCTTGGCCGTATTGAGCAGCACGGCGATGATGACCTGATCAAAAAGCGCCGTCGCACGTCGGACCAAGTCGAGATGACCGAGCGTCACCGGATCGAAAGTTCCGGGATAGACCGCTCGCGGATTCTTGGAATAGTCGTTCATGCCCTGCCCTCGGTTTCCGGGCGCCGTCCCGCTTCGATCATCGCTTCCGCGTGCCTGTAGGCGGTATCCGAGATCGTCGCTCCACCAAGCATCCGCGCCACCTCTTCGATGCGATCGATGCGCTGCTCCAAAGTCTTGACTACCGCCACCGTACGCCCCGACTTGACTTTCTTGGTGACGCGGACGTGGCGTTTTCCGCGTGCCGCGACTTGCGGCAGGTGCGTGATGCAAATCACCTGATGATGAGCGGCAACACGATCGAGAAACTCTCCCAAGCGCTCGGCCGTGTCCCCTCCGAGCCCTTGGTCCACTTCGTCGAAAAGCAGGGTTCGCTTGGGCAATCCCCCCTCGAGCGCGATGTCGAGCGCCAACATCACACGGGAGATCTCGCCGCCGGAAGCCACACGGCGCAGAGGCCGTGCGGGCTCTCCGGGGTTCGCCTGCAGCAAGAACTCCACCTGTTCGAGACCCAACGCACCGCTCGCCTCCCGCGCGGCCACATCGGCCGCGACGCCTTCGAGCGAGACTTCCAGTTTGGCTCCGGGCATCGCCAGCGAATCCAATAGACCCGCCACCGCTCGAGTCAATGCCTCCGCCGACTTGCGCCGCGCGTCGCCGAGCGCCTCGGCCGCAGATTGGTAGACCTGGAATTGACGAGCATATTCGGCGGCTAGAGCTTCACCGGACTCGCTTTCTTCCCGAAGTTCGGCGGCTTCCCTCCGCATCGCATGCGCCTGCTCGACGATTTCGACCAAGGGAGCCCCGCCGAAGCGTTGCCGGAGACGCTCGATTTCGTGTACCTGCTCTTCGACGGCCGCTAGGCGACTCGGGTCGGCCTGAACATCGTCGAATTCCCGACGAAGGTCCACCGCGAGGTCGGAGAGCTGTGCGCTCACGTCGTCGACTCGCTCGGCGAGTTCCGCATATTCTTCGCCGTGGGATGCCTGCGCACGAAGCCGACGTGCGGCCGCATGCACTTGATCGATCGCCGCACCCTCTCCCTCGTAAAGTCGCTCGAGAGCAGCGGCGAGCGCCTCGCCGATCTCCTCGGCGTGACGCAAGCGCTCGCGTTCGGCGTGAAGAGCCTGCTCCGAACCGGGATCGGGAGCGCAGCGATCGAATTCCGCGAGGCGAAAATCGATCTGCGCGAGACGGCTTTCGCGGTGGGCTGCGCGTTCCTCCATCTCGCTCTGCTTTGCAGCGATCTCGCGTAAGCGACCATGCGCGAGACGCACCCGACCCAAGAGTTCATCGTGTCCCCCGAAACGGTCGAGAATGCTCCGGTGCTGCTCCGGCTGCATCAGAGTCTGCGGTTCGTGCTGACCGTGCAGTTCCACCAACGATTCGGTGACCTTCTTGAGCACGGCATTGGTCACGGTCGACGCATTGAGAAATGCCCGCGTCCTGCCGTCACCGCCGATTTCGCGACGAAGCAGAATCTCATGCTCGTCCACGTCGTAGCCGAGATTCCGCAAGCGCTCGACGAGGTCGGGCCTTTGGGAGAGATCGAAGATCGCTTCCACCAAGGCCCGATCGGTCCCCTGGCGAAGCAAGCCGGCCTCGCCGCGAGCCCCGGTTGCAAGAGAGAGCGCGTTGACGATCAGCGACTTTCCGGCGCCGGTCTCGCCCGTGATCAAGTTCAAGCCTTCCTCGAATTCGATCACGAGATCGCGAGCGAGCACGATGTTTTCGATGTGAAGGCTGCGCAACATGACCCCGGCAGGTTAGCACCTCGGGCCGCGAACGGTAAGGCCCGGAAACGACTTCGACGCCGTCCACCCCACCCGCGCTAGGAAGAGACGCCGCTGAACGGAGCCTCCAACCGCCGGTGAATGAAATCGATTCTTCACGTTCTCCTGCGGACCGCATGTACGGATTTTTGGATCCCTCCAAGACTCCGAACGTTCCGCCCTCAGGCCACTTCGCCAACTCACTGACTTTACGAATCTTAGCCAGCCCCCTGGCACGGCAAGCTTCTTGCAGTCTCTTGCTCCGAGTTCTCTGCGTCCGTTGGTGGTGCGACGAGAACACGGCTCCGAGTGGAGGTTCAACTGGTTCACCGAATTGGCCGGGTTGGCCACTTCGCAACAACACAACGACTTCGTTCTGCGAAGGAGGGATACATGCAAGGTCTAGGTCTCAAAAGGCAATGGATTTGGCTCTCGGTGCTTGCGCTGATCGCCGTAGCGGTTTCCCCGCTCATGGCGCAGACCTACCGTGGCTCGATCTACGTCCAAGTCAACGCCGAAGACAATCGGCCCGCCGTGGGCGCCATCGTCAGCCTCGTCGGCACGGATTTCGTGCGCACCGCACAGTCCGACGAACGCGGTCGCGTCCGCTTCATCGGCCTCGAGCCGGGCACCTACTCGATCAAAATCGAGCAGGCCGGCTACAACACGGTGATCCAAGAGAAAGTCCGCGTCGAGGTGCAGTCGAACTTCACGCTGACCTTCGGACTGACCCGCTCCGAAATCGTCGAGGAGGTCACCGTCACCAGCGAAACGCCGCTGCTCGATCGCCGCAAGACCGGAACCAGCACGGTGCTCGATCTGACCGATCTCGAGCAGGTGCCGACCGCGCGCGACCCTTGGTCCGTGCTCTCGATGATTCCGGGCATCACCCAGGATCGCGTCAACGTCGGCGGCAGTGAGTCCGGACAGCAGTCCATCTTCGTCGGCCGCGGAGACGATGGCGACGGCGCCACCTGGACGCTCGATGGAGTCGACTTCACCGACATGGCCGCCGTCGGCGCCACGTCCACCTACATGGACTTCAACTCCTTCGCGCAGGTCGGCTATGCGACCAGTGCCGTCGATTTCGAGCAGGTCACGCCCGGCCTTCAGATGAACTTCGTGGCCAAGCAGGGCGCCAACCGCACGACCGGCACCATGCGCATGCTGTGGGCCGACGAAAACTGGCAAAGCGCCAACCAGCCGCAGGAAGCCAAGGACGCCGGCCTTTCCGCCGTGTCGGTCAACGAGACTTTCGAGCGCAACTTCGACATCGGCGGCGCTCTGGTCAGCGACCAGCTTTGGTACTGGGTCGGCGTCGGCAAGAACGACATCGATCTGATCACCATCAACGGCAACCAAGACCGTACGATTCTCGAGAACATCAGCGGTAAGGTGCACGGCTCCTACAACGATGCCCGCCTGAACTTCAAGCTCTTCTATACCAACGGCGACAAGATCAAGAATGGTCGTACGTGGTGGGGCGGCGGACACGACGCCAACTCCGTGCTCGATCAGGAAGGGCCGACGCCGATCTACAGCGCCGAAGTCAGTTCCTTCCTCACTCCCGACCTGAACTTGCAGCTTCAGCTCAACAAGATCCAGGGCGGATTCAAGCTGACGCCGAAGGGTGCCGGACAGCTGATCATCAATCAGGACTTCGTCGCGGTCAACAGCGGCTTCATCCTCGACGGCTCCCGACCGACCACTCAGCAGGCCCTGCGCGGCGAGTACTTCGTCTCCACCGGCTCGGTGGATCATGAACTCCACTTCGGTGTCAAGCGCAAGCAGTCCAAGATCGCCGAACTCTTCAAATATGGCGGCGACGTCTTCGGCTTCGAGCCGATCGGCCTCTTCTGGTCCTACCGCGAATCCAACGTCGCCGGCATGCAGGACATCTACCAAGCCTGGATCGGCGATACGATGTTGGCCGGCCCGTGGACCATCACCGCCGGACTTTCCTATGTCCGCGCCAGCGGTAAGCAGACCGCTTCCACGGTTTCCGCCGCGGCCCTGACTCCCGACCTGCTGCCTTCGGCCACCTTCGAAGGTTACGATCCCGGCTTCACCTGGAGCGACCTGCTCCCTCGCATCGGCGCCAGCTACCAGATCGAAGGCGACCGCACGATCCTGCTGCGGGCCAGCTACGCCCGCTATGCCGACCAACTCAGCCTCGGCACCGTCGG
>JALUUK010000574.1 GCA_027021395.1 Acidobacteriota bacterium | reverse complement strand
ACGCTCTTCGATCCCTACGTCACGGGCCGTCGCGAAGGCACCGGACTCGGTCTTTCGATCGTTCGGCGCATCATCGAAGAGCATGGAGGCACGATCGAAGCCGAAAACAAAACGGAAGGCGGAGCGCGCTTCTGCATTCGCCTCGCTTGATCCGCTTGCCGGCGCGGCATCTCGAGAGCCACCCGAAGTCGGGAGCAGGGGATAGAATGGATCCATGCCCCGCATCCTGATCGCCGACGACGAAGCCAATCTCCGATCGACGCTCTGCCGCATGCTGCGCGCCGAGGGATACCGAACGCTCGAGGCCCGTGACGGGATCGAAGCGGTCTCGCTGCTCCGACGCGGAGGAATCGATGCCGTCGTGCTCGACCTTTCGATGCCGCGCCTCGACGGATTCGGCGTGCTCGCCGCGCTGAACGAAGAAGAAGGCGCGCCTCCCGTCATCGTCCTGACGGCGCATGCTTCGCTCGAGCATGCCGTGCGCGCGCTGCGCGAGGGAGCTTGGGACTTTCTCGAAAAACCACCGGCGAGCGAAGCGATCTTGCTGCGCCTGCGGCGCGCTTTGGAGAACGCCGGACGCGAGGCCGAAGCCGAAAACGCGCCACCGTCGATGGAAATGATCGGCGAGAGTCCGGCGATGAAGGACCTTGCCGTCGCCATCGAACGCGTGGCCGCGACCCCGGCGCGCGTGCTCATTCTTGGAGAAAACGGCACGGGCAAGGAACTCGTCGCTCGCGCGATTCATGCCTCGAGCCGACGCGCGGCGGGACCCATGGTGCGAGTGAACTGTGCGGCTCTACCGGCGGATCTCTTCGAAGCCGAACTCTTCGGTCACGTCAAGGGCGCCTTCACCGGTGCGGTCAATCACCGCCGCGGTCGCTTCGAGCGAGCTTCGGGGGGAACGCTCTTTCTCGACGAGATCGGCGAGATTCCCCTCGCCGTGCAACCGAAATTGCTGCGCGCACTCGAAGACGGCGAGATCGAACGCGTGGGCTCGGAAGGCGGCACACCGGTGGACGTACGGGTGATCGCCGCCACGAATCGCGACCTGCCGAAACGGGTCGATGAGGGACTCTTTCGCGAAGACCTCTACTACCGGCTAGAGGTCGTGACGATCCAAGTTCCCCCGCTCCGCGACCGCCCGGGGGATATTGCGCGCTTGGCGCGACACTTCCTCGACGCCGCCGCTTTGGAGATCGGTCGCAGCGGATTGATTCTCGAAGCAGAGGGCGAAGCCTTTCTCGAAGAACAATCCTGGCCGGGGAACGTACGACAGTTGCGGAACCTGATGGAGCGATTGGCGATACTCGCGCCGACGGCGCGGATCGACCGGGATGCGATCGAGCGCCACCTCGGCACGCGTACGCATGCGGGGATGCCGCCGGCGGCTGGTCCGCTCGCGCCGGCCGTGGCCCTCTTCGAAGAACGCTTCATTCGCGATGCGCTCGCACGCCACCGCGGGAACGTGGCCGCAACGGCCCGCGAACTCGGATTCGAGCGATCGTCGCTCTACAAAAAGATGAAGGCTCTCGGCCTCGAGCGCTGAAACCTAGCCCCACCCACCTTTCAAAGCGCGTTCGCCGGGACTCACGCTGTGTCCCAAAGGCCACGCACCGGCCTATTCCACTGGAAGCCGCCCGGCGATCTTGAAGAGATAAGAAACGATCTTGCTGCAACTTGCCTTCGAGAGCATCGCTCTGCCCGCCGCTGGTACGCCCCGTGCTTTGGATCGATACGACATCCAACAACCCGGAAAGGAGACATCCGATGAAGACACGAAGCATGCCCGCCCCCCGAACCTTCGCGGCGAT
>JALUUK010000573.1 GCA_027021395.1 Acidobacteriota bacterium | reverse complement strand
CCATTCGCCGCTCGCGGAGTCGATCATCGAAGTCGATACGTCGGCAAGCGAACCCCCGTTCGAGGCAGAAGAAAAAATCGATGCAGTGGCGGAAATGCGAACCGACATGCCCTCTCGATCGGTGGAATGGATACGCGTTCAAGACTTCGTCGGGTAGATCCGCGAGCAGGACCCGCCCTTGTTTCAGCAAGTCGATGCAGGAAGAGACCGGCCGAAACGGCGCCACTGCCTCCGTCCTCCCGGCGATCCCTCGAGTCATCGTTCCTTCCCCACTCGTCGATCTCCTGCCCGCGACGAGAAACGCGCAGGCGCGTCGGTCTCCGCCGCCTCCATACCACCCGCTGCCCTCGCGCCTTGCTCGCTCGTCGAATCACCCGGGGGGACGAAAGCCTCGGCCACCTCTCGATGCAGTGCGCTAGCCAGCGCGCGACGGTCTGCGGCCGGCGGCACCGCCTCGCAGAAAACTGCTCGGGCATGGATGCGGGTGAGCGACAGCAGGGACGGCAGATGTCCGAGCAGGGTCATATCTCCCCACCAGCAAATGCTCTTTTCCGCAGGGGTTTCACCCGGTGGCGCACGATACGACAACGCCACCGGCACGACGGACATATTCCGCTGCACGGGAACGTGCAACAACGAGCTCTTGAAGGGCCGAACCTCGCGGCCACTGGTCGAGGAACCTTCCGGGAAGAGGAGCACACCGAATCCTGCATCCAATATGGACGCGATGATTCGATTGACTTCCGGTATGCGGCGCGCCCGCGCGCGATCGATGAAGATCACGTTGGCTGCGCGACACAGCGCTCCGAAGATCGGCCAGCGGGCGATCTCCGACTTGGCCACGAAGACCCCGGGGCTCAGAGCACCGAGCACGAGAATATCGAGGTAGGAGAGATGATTGGCCGTCAAGAAAAACGGTGGGACGGGCGGCTCTCCCAAAACCTCCAGGCGAACCCCGAAGCAGCGCAAGCAACCTCGGGCCCAAACCTGCATGACCCGCAACCGCCAGCCGCGAGTCTCACGCCGAGCGAGCCAAAGCAAGAACGCCCCCCCGAGCACGGCCGCGTAACACGTCACCGTCCAAAGAGCGAGCGCCATCAGACGCGCAAGACCACGAACGAGGCGGATCATGCCCCAAAGTATCGCCGCAATGCGCTCGGCGCCATCGCCTCCACGTCGAGTAGGACAAAAAAATCGAGCGTCTTGAATTCCCTGTCGATCATCGGCGGACCACAGACCTTCGCCCCGAGGCGAAGGTAGCGACCCAGCAAGCCGAGAGACGGCGCTTCGGTCTCGTCGCTGCCCGTCTCGAGTCCGAGGCCTTCGGGGTAGGCTTCCAACCCCGGGAGCGGAACCACCGAATAATCCCGATGGCGACATCCTTTCCTCTCCAACGCGTTCATCACTCTCCGGCCGTAGATCGGATCCTGACTCTCGACGGAGCAGCACCCGAAGAGATGCCGTTTGCGATTCCGAACCATGTAGTGCGCCAATCCCCGCCAGAGCAGGTGCAAAACCCGACCGTTGCGGTGCTCAGGCGCGATACATGCGCGTCCGACTTCAACGGCATCGTTCAACACGAGCGACGGAAGCATGCTGATGTCGAATTCGCCGGCGGAATAGAAACCGCGGTAGCGACCGGCCATTTCATTCGTCTGCAGGCGGTAGGTCCCTACGATCCGATTCTTCTCGGCTTCCCGCACGATGAGGTGATGGCAGACGGCATCATGAGCATCGAGATCGCGCCCGATGCGGTAAGAGGATTTCAGCCCCTCGTTCCGCTCCAAGTTGAAAACCTCGAAGCGCAGGCGAAGAAGATCATCGACTTCAGCGGCAGAACGAGCGAAATCGACTCGGTACCGGCCCTCCGCCATCCCCTCGAACGCAAGGTTCTTGGAAAAAACCGGATATCCGGCAAAGAAGGCGTCATCGAAGAAACCGCCGGTGACGACCTCCGATGAGCGAGACCGCAGGTGCTGCGGGAGCATCCCGCGGTGCCGCCGTCGACGCGCGAGGTCCCGATCGGGATCCGATGGTTCCGGCGTAGGCATCACGGTCGAACGATCCACGGCGCATAACTCTCCTTGGAATCCACGTTAGCACAGTTCCTAGTCGAAATGATCAAGATCAATCCGTTCCTGGACCCGGGAACAAAACGTGGCATAGTTATCCGTATTCGATCTGTCTCCGACCTGCAGGGCTACGGTCGCCTCGGCGACTAGGCTTCAGCAGGCGGTGGGCCCCGATGGTCCGTTCCGGCCCATCACCGTGGGGTCCCGAGGGCCGGCGCGGGAAACCTGCCGACCTGCCGGATTTTGCAAAGGAGACCCGTGCCGTGACCGCGTCCGCTCACACGTCCCTTCCCTTCCATCCACTGCATGCGACCTCGTCCGAAACCGCCGCGTCCGGGCTCCCGATAGAGCGACTGCCGGACGCCTTTTCGCTGCGCCTTTCGCTGACCGAACGCTGCAACTTTCGCTGTCTCTACTGCATGCCGCCCGACGGTATTGCGCGAGCCTCGCGTCAAGAGCTAGCGCGCCTCGAGCAGACGGCTGCGCTCGTCGAATGGCTCGCCGAAACCTTTCCGCTAGCGGATATCAAGCTCACCGGCGGCGAGCCGTTGGTTCGCCGCGGCATCGAACACCTGATTCGGCGGCTCGCGAACATCCCGGGTCGACGAGATCTCTCCATGACCACCAACGCGACCCTGCTCGACCGCCTCGCCGACCCCCTCGCCGAAGCGGGACTGCAACGTATCAACGTCTCGCTCGACACCTTGGATCCGGAGCGTTTTCGACGCCTGACCCGCGGCGGAGAGGTCGAGAGGACCTTGGCGGGCATCGAGGCCGCACGCCGTGCCGGCCTCGGGCCGATCAAGATCAATTCGGTCTTGCTCGAAAGCACCTACCGCGACGACGTCCCACGGCTGCTGGACTACGCCGCCGAACACGACCTGGAGATCCGCTTTCTCGAGCTGATGCGCACGGGAACCGAAAGGAAGTGGATCGAGAGTGAACTCGTCTCGGCAAAAAAGGTCATCTGCGAACTCTTCGACTCTGAATGCATCGATCGCCTTTCTGCGAGCGGCAGCGCCCCTGCGCGACACACCCGAGTGACATGGCGGGGCAGAAAGATGACCGTCGGTTGGATCACCCCGCAGTTCGAACCGTTCTGCGATCGATGCAATCGCCTGCGTCTCGATAGCCGCGGCCGATTGCGGCGATGTTTGATGGATCCCGCGACTTTCGATCTGCGCGGCGAGATCCAAGACGGCCGTCGTAATGATTCCGCACAACGCGTCGAAAACTTCCTCCTCGGCAAACGCCTGTTCTTGCCGATGGACAATGCGTCGCCGATGAATCAGCTCGGCGGCTGAGAGGAGTCTCTTTGATGCCGAACACTCTACGCATTCGTTTTCGCTGTTTTTCGTTCGTTCGACAGGCCCTTGACGCCCCGCAGATCGAAATCGACATGGCGAAAGGAGCGACCGCAGCGGAAGTCGAGAAAACGATCCGCGAGAGAACCGGGACATCACTGGATCGAACCTCATTTCGGATTGCGGTCAATCGGCGCATCGTCCCCGGGACGACGGTACTCGAGGACGGCGACGAGGTTGCGCTGATCCCTCCGCTTCAAGGAGGCTGAGGATGCCGAGGATTGAGACCCGCATCGTGACGCATGCTCTGCCTCCGATCGACGAGCGAGGAACCTGCGGCATGGAAGGTGCAGAGATCATCTTCCATGGCCGAGTTCGCAACACCGAAGCGGGACGCACGATCGTCGGACTCGAATACGAGCACTACGAGGAGATGGCCGAATCCGCACTTTCCGAAGTGGCTCACGAGGCCGGAGGACGATACGAGATCGATGAATTGGTTTGCATTCATCGTGTCGGCATGGTTCCGGCGGGCGCCGCCTCGCTGCGCGTTCAGATCTGCTCTCCCCACCGTCGCGCCGCACTCGATGCCATGGATTGGTTCATCAGCGAAATCAAAGCGCGAGTGCCGATTTGGAAATGGGGCGTGCTCGACGACGGCTCCCGTTTTCCCGCCGAAGGCGGCCGACTCCCGCTCGAGCCCCCGGCACCTTCACCCGACCGCTGAGCCGGGATATTCATAGAGCCTTCCACCGAGAGCACTCAAACCCAGCCTGCAACTCACTGCCGGATGGATATGCCCAAATCGGCGAAGGCCCGATCGGCAAGCTGCGCCCATCCACGATTGGCCAGGGGACTCGCCGGGCTTGGATGCGGGATCGACGATACGAGCACATCGACGCCTTCCTCCGTCACGACGCTGCGAAGACGCTTCTCTGCGAATTTCCCTATGCCCAGCAGGTATTGCGGCCTCATCTCTTTGATCATGTCCAGCAGTGCGCGATCACATGCGCCGAAGAGCCTCTTGCGTTCGTCGGATGGTAGTTTGTCCGGTGTGCGGTTTCTTCCGGACGCTTCCAAGAAGATCAGCGGACAGTAGTTCGCCACGAAAAAGCGCGCGAAAAAGCGCTCCGGCGAGGTGAATCGATCGCGTGCCCAGCCCCAAAGACGTCGGCCGCTCACCTCGCTGCGCCGGCAAGCGAAGCCCTCGACAGGGCGTTTGGAATGCTCTGCTCGGGGGCGCCTCACCAGCCCTTCGATGCGCATCCACTCCCGAACGCTCTCCACCTCGCCGAAGGGAACTCCGGTTTGCGCCATGCCCCAAGGCCCGGGATTCATTCCCAAGAGAATGATCTCCCGCCGGCCGCGCCCATAGCGCGATAGATACTCGAAATGCGTCTTCGATGCGTAGCGGAGAGGATTGTAGACATGAGTGACGGGCTCGCTGAATGAAAGCCCCGCCACTTCGCGGGAGAGACGCCGCGTGATGCGAAACAAAGGGGGATCGCCAACCATACGAACACCGACTCCTCGGCAAGCGAGTAGCATACCGCAGAAGCCCGTCCCTCAAAACGCGCTCCCGACGGCTCGTCCTAGTCGTCGATGGGGCCGGTGACGGCCATGATCTCCCGGATGTCCTGACTTTCTGCGAAGAGGTAGCCTTGCCCGAGTTCGATGCCGATGGACTCTAGGATCGTCATCTCCGCTTCCGTCTCGATGCCTTCGGCTACGACCGAGGCTCCGATGCGATCGCAAAGATGCTTGAGTGCCAACACGAGTTCTTGTCGCGCTGTGTCCTTGTCGATTCCATGCACGAGCGACATGTCGATCTTGATGATGTCCGGTCTCACGTCCATCACCGCCGAGAGGCTGGCATAGCCCGAACCGACGTCATCGAGCGCCACGCGGATCCCCTTGCTGCGGAAATGTTCCACGGCTTGACGAAAGACGGCGCGATTCTCCGCGGATTCTTTTTCCGAGATTTCGATCACCAAACGGTTGGGAGTCAAGCCACAGCATTCCAGCGTCTTTGCCAGTGCGTCGTCGCTGAAAGCCGGGTCACGCAAACAGGACGGAAGACAGTTCAAGAAGAGCGAGGATGCCCGCGGCAGAAAGCCGGACACGGACGACAGGGCCAACCTTCGGCAGAGGCTATCGAGTTCGAAGCTCAGTTCCGCCTCCTCGGCGATGTCGAAGAGCCGTTTCGGGCTTTCCCACACACTCCCCTGCGGGCCGCGTGAGAGCGCTTCATAGCCCAACACGCGACGATCGCCCAAGCGCACGATGGGCTCGAAGACGGTGTCGATCTGCTCGGCGATGATCAGGTGCGCAAGGCCCCTCTCCTCGGCGAGTCGAAACTCCTCCTCTCCGTGAAGCGCATCGCGACGCGCCATCTCGAAAGCGCGTTCCACCGTCTTGTCGACCCGCAGAGCGCTGTTGTAGACCACGACGGAGTAGCCGATGGGAATGGAAGGCGAGGTCATCAAACTTGGATGCAAAAGGTCTCGACTCTGCTGCCTCAGGGCCGTACGCAGGCGTGCCGTCAACGCAGGGAGTTTATCGACGTAAAAGCGATGGTCGCTGCGCGAGCGGAAGAAGAGAACGACCAGATGTTCCGAGCAGGTACCGGTTCGCGCGACCATGTCGTGCTCCCGGAATCCTTCGGATACGACCTGCTTGATCACCTTCTCGACGTTCTCGTTGGCCCTCCGATAGGCAGGTAGACCAAAGGTGGTCTCGATTCGCTGCAGCAACGATAGATCGACGAGAATGACGCCGAGCGACCCATTTTCCCGCACTCGATCCTGGATGCCGGTCTCGACGCCGGCTTCGCCGCCCTGAAGACTCGCCGACGAGCCCTCGCGATCTCTGGTGCTTTTCACTGTCCCTCCCTCGTCGATCCGACGCGTGCCGCAGTCGGCCATTCCGGAATCGGACCTTCCGGTATCGGCCTGTGGGAAAAGTAGGTCCCCGGCGCAGCCGGCACCACCGGACATTTCGACCCATGACTATCGCCCGACATCGCTTCCGGTGGTCCGGCCTTTCCCGGGCTTTTGGGCGGCACGTGGATCTATCGCGCGCCCACAGCGAATATGAGACGTAAGCCCTCTCGTCTCAGAGTTCCGGATCGCGCCAACGCAGGGTCCCCGAACCGGAGATGACCGAGCCGTCGACATATTCCTGTGAGTATCGTGAGATCCCGAGAAAACGAGACACGGTGAAGGTAAAGAGCGGCTCGAATCCCATGCGGGTGTGGGATTTTACGGAGAGCTGATTCTCTTCGGGAATGGCGGCGTAGGTCTTTTGAAATCCCCGCTCGGAAAGCATGCGAACGGAATCGTGCCACAGCTTGATCATCGCACCCTTCATCCGAAAATCGGGATGGACCTCGATGCCGTAGGAATAACAAGCTTGCTCTCCAAGTTCGATCTCGTAGCCGTTCGTCGGGGAAGAATGCACTCCCCCGCATATGTACCACGAGTAAGCGGCCGGCCGATCGCCGCTGATGGCGATGAAGCAAGCATGATTCTTGCCGAAAGCTTCCTCGTAGCCCGATGAGCGCGGGCGGATCTGCTGCAGCAGGGGGATATCCTCCGGAGTTGCGGGACGCACTTCGACATGATCGAGACGAATACGCAGCGGCGGCATGTCGACTAGTCGGCAGAAGACCAACTTGTTGTGAAAGAAGACTCGGCGCGGAAATGTCCGTCGCTGAAGGTTCGCACGAAGATCACCCCAGCGGCCCGTACGAAGAAGATTGACGAAGGTTGCGATACGACCCATGGCTTTACCCTTCCTCTGTCCCCCCACCCGTCGACGGCCTCACTCCGTCATCGCTTTTTCAATCCAAGATCTTCGAGCTGCTTCTCGTCGACTCCTGACGGCGCATCGGTCAAGAGGCAGGAGGCTGAGGTCGTCTTGGGGAAAGCAATGACATCACGAATCGACTCGACGCCGAGAAGGAGCGCGACGATGCGGTCGAGCCCTAGCGCAAGACCGCCGTGGGGCGGCGCCCCATAGCGCAAAGCCTCCAACAAGAAGCCGAAACGTGCCTGAGCCTCTTGCTCGTCGATTCCCAAGGCTGCAAAGACACGCCGCTGAACGTCCGGGCGGTGGATTCGGATGCTCCCGCCGCCGATTTCCACCCCATCGAGCACGAGATCATAGGCGCGAGCGCGAACGGCGCCGGGATCGCCATCCAGCTTGTCCAAGTCCGTCGGCTCCGGTGCCGTGAAGGGGTGATGGCACGCATAGTAGCGCCCGCTTTCTTGGTCCCACTCGAAGAGCGGGAAACCGGTCACCCATACGAATCGATGCTCGCCTTCCGGAATCAGCCCTTCCGCCGCGGCGAGCTCGGAGCGCAAAGTTCCCAGTACACGTCGAGCGACATCGATGGAAGACGCGCAAAGCAGCGCCAACTCGCCCGAATCACAACCCATGGCCTCGAGTATGCTCTGAGAGAGATCCTCTCCGAGCGCTTTGACAGCGGGTCCGGTGATCCTACCCGCGTCGTTCTTGAACCAGATCAAGCCGCCGGCGCCGAGTTCTCTCGCGCGTTCGGTCAATTGATCGAGTCTTTTGCGCGAAAAGCCGGCGGCCCCCGGAACGACGAAACCGCGCACGACGCCGCCCTCCTCGATGGCTTTGCGAAAGACGACAAAGGGGGAGTCGACAACGACCTCGCCGAGATCTTCGATCTCTAGGCCGTAGCGCAGGTCCGGGCGATCGACGCCGAAACGATCCATCGCCTCCTGCCAACTCAGATGCGGGAACGGCGTTTCGACGGTCCAGCCGGCGAGTTCAGCCAACGCCTTCAAGACCTTCTCGACCACGCCTTGGACGTCTTCCGGTTCGACGAATGACATTTCCAGGTCGATCTGAGTAAACTCCGGTTGGCGATCTGCGCGAAGATCTTCGTCACGGAAGCAGCGCGCAATCTGGTAGTAGCGTTCGACACCGGCCACCATCAAGAGCTGCTTGAAGAGTTGCGGCGACTGGGGCAACGCATAGAACTCCCCCGGATGAACCCGCGATGGAACCAGATAGTCTCGCGCTCCCTCCGGCGTGGATCTCGTCAAGATGGGTGTCTCGATATCCCAAAAGCCCTCGCCGTGGAGCACTTCTCGGACACGACGAACGGCTTCGGAACGCATCCGCATGGCCTTCTGCATGGCCTCGCGTCGCAGATCCAAAAAACGCCAGCGCAGCCGGTTCTCTTCGGCGTGCTCTTGAGACGACGCGGGCTGCAGGGGAAGATCGTCGGATTCCGCGAGCACGCTCACGCGATGAGCGGCGATCTCCACCTCACCGGTCGGCATCTCCGGATTGATATTTTCCGCGCTCCGCAGCACGACCCGGCCTTCGACCTCGATGACGGTTTCCGGCCTCAAGCCCGCTGCCGATGCCTCGACGGCGCCTGCAGAGGGGTCGAACGTAACCTGCACCTTGCCCGACCGATCTCTCAAATCGATGAAGACCAGCGCTCCGAAGTCCCTTCGCCGATGCACCCAGCCGGCAAGACGGACCTCTTTACCGGCATCACTCGCCCGCAATTCACCACCGCGGCTACGCTCCAACTTTGCCGCCTTGCCATTGCCCATCGCTTTCGACCTCTCCATCTCGCCCAGACGGGGCGTCCTGCCTCGTTCCCCGGCTATGCGTCGGCGCGATCCCGCCGATCTCGCCTTCGCGTCGAGCCCCGAGGAGACCGAGCGCGCATTCTGACACGGGCACATCCTCTCGGGTAGTCTGCGCACGGTGCTGCTATCATCAGGCGGATGATGGGAACCTTAGTGATGATCGCCGCCGCGCTCCTTCCCCTCCTCACGACGAGCGACGGCAACGGGGAACCTAGCCCGACATTTCAGCTCGAATCGAGCACAGTCGTCTGGAACGTGAACCTATCCGGGCGTATCGACGGCAATCTACTCGCCGTCGAGCGCTTCGATACCACCTTGATCATCGTCCCGCTCGAAGAGGAAATCGCCGCTTTCGATGCCGCAACCGGACGTGAGCTTTGGCGCCGTTCCGGGCTCGAAGGGGGCGGGCTGATCCGGCATGCTCCTCCCCTGCTCTTCGATGGGCCCGTCCTGGGTTGGGCGGGAAGAGACGCAGAGGAGCAGGGCGTGATCGAGGTCCTCTCGGCGCTCGATGGCCGCACCTTGTGGAAAAGCACGCTCCCCGCAATTCCCGTCGGACCGCCGCTGGCAGGTCGGAGCGGTGTGCGACACCCGCCCGCGTGGTTCGTACCCGCCGAAGAAGGGCAGATCCTCGTGCTCGACAACCGCGGCGAACTCGTCGAGCGCGTGCGCATGGGGGAATCGATCCATCCACCGTTGATCGCAGTGGACAGGAGCGTCATCGCCGATGTGGGTGATGGCGGAGCGCGGCGCATGGTGATCGTCGGCGCACTGTCCCGGCGCCGGGCACGGCTGCCTTTTGTGACCAAGAAGGCAGCGGTTTCGAAAGACGATCTCGCCTTCTCACTCGGCCGCCGCGTGCACATGCTGCGGTGCCGGACGGAACCGCTTACCAAAGCACGTTGTCGCCCGCGGTGGAAGCAAAGCTCTGGGGCCTCGATGGGCCGACCTCTCTTCTTCGATGATTTTCGGGTGATCGTTCCGTCTTGGGATTCCTTCATCTACGCCTTTCGGCGGGACAACGGACACATGCTGTGGAAGCGCGGAACGAATGTGCGGCCTTCTCATCTCACGCGTTTCACCGCTTATCTGATCATCAGCACAGCGGAAAGTTCCGCTCGCGTCGATCTTCTTCACGCGGTGAACGGAACCGTGGCTGGATCCTTTCAGGCCGAACCGCTCGAAACCATAGCCGGAGCGGGAATCGCACTTCCGAACGCATTTATCGCAGCAGTGGAGCGACCGCCCATGGAGACCCACTTGCTACGTCGTTGGCACCTCGAAATCCAAGAGCAAAGCTTGCGCGCGGAGACACGCTGAAAGACCCACGACGTGAGGTCGTCGCTTCATTCCTCGCCGCGCAAAGCGGCAAGAAAGCGATCCTCGATGAAGCGATAGGTTTTGTCACAGGCCTTCGCGTGCTCGTCGAGCGGCAGGTTCTCGAGGGGGATGACCGCCTTGGCCATCGAGCGGTGCCCGCCGGCAGAGCCCAATGAACCGAAGGCGGCCTTGACGACGCTGCCGGCCTTTTGAACGAATCCGACGTTCCTGACCGACATCACCAATTCGTTGCCGCAGACTCCCGAGACTGCCGACCAGTCCATGCCCTCTACCTGCAAGCAAAAATCCGCAAGCTGGGGAACGATGTCTTCTCGCGAAACTTCGCCGAGATGCGAAAAGACGACTTTATCTTCCATCCGCGCCTTCTTGAGCCCTTCCGCGAAGAGTTCAAGCGTCTCGAGCGGCAGAGCCGGACGCTCGATGCGACGGACCTGGTTGATGTTGGCTCGTGCAAAGAGCCAAGAAAAAGCCTCGACGTCGGCATGACTGACCGGACGATCGAGCAAGAGCGTGTCCGTGCGAATGGCATAGAGCAACGCCGTTGCAAGACGCTCGTTGATCTTGATGCGTTCCGCGCGCAGATACTCCACGAGAATCGTCGCTGTCGCTCCATAGGCGGGCCGCACGTCACGAAAACGCGCTTCGTAGGTCGATTGCGTCGGATGATGATCGATCACGGCATCGACTCGCGGCAACTTGTGTCTCAAGTGTGGTGGCTGGGTATCAACCATGACGATGGCGTCGTAGTTCCCGAGGTCCTCGTCCGCAACCTTGATCAGATCCAGATCCAAGATCCGAATCATCTCCAGATTCTCCGGCCGCGTCACATTCCCGAATGAGCCCATCGGCATCGTGCTGCGTTTTCTTCCGAGCAGCGACCTGAGAGCCAAGCCGCAAGCCAGCCCATCCGGGTCGGGATCATCTTGCAACAGAATCAGCACACGACCGGCATCGTCGAGAATCTCTCGCAGCTTCCGGACCCACGTTTTCGCTCCCGCAAAGCGTATGTCCGCTCGCAACGTCGTGGAAAAGCGGTCTCCGACAGGGACGAAGTGCGCCCAAGGATGGTCCTCGGGATCAACGGGAAGGTCGGCAATCGGCTGAAAGCACAACACCAGGACCGGCGTTTCCCCGCGTTCTCTTCGGATCCCTTCGAGCACACCGCGAAGGCGCCGTTTGTCCCTTATCGAGACCACCAGGACCTCCGCCGGCAACAACTCTCGATAAAGTGCTCGATCGCGAAGCGAGCCTCGCACGACATCGCTCCCGTTGCGCTTGAGTGTGCGTTCGAGCGTTTCCGACTCGACGGCAAACTTGATGTCTTGCGGTTGCGCTCCGAGGGACTGCAAGAGAATCTCCGCATGCGAGCGACTCTGGCAAACGGCGGCGTACTTTCTCATTCCATCGCCTCCCTCGGAAGCGCACGAATCCAACGTGCCGAAGCCCAACCGAAGATCAAGCTTCCCGCCAGATCCGCCAAGACATCGGCCATCGAGGCCACGCGCCCCGGCACAAAGGATTGATGGACCTCATCGAGCACTCCCCAAAGTGCAGTGATGGCGATGGCCGCAATGGCACCGGTCGAGCCCCGGCTCTCGCTTCCGACGAGAGCCAACGCCCAAAGCGAGGCGAGAACGCCAAATGCCAGAAAATGTGCCACGAGATCGCCTCCGTGGTCCAGATTCACCTGAAGAGGTCGGTGCGAAAGCCAAGCCATCATGCCCATCAAGATCAACGGTAACAGAACGAAGAACGCCGGAAACCTGTCTCGGACACCGATCAACCACCGGCCCCATGAAACGATGGCCCTCGTTCCCGGCATGCTCAACTCATGGGATACATGATCAGACCGAGCAGGATCCCTACGCCCATCATGATGCCCCAAAGGCTTGCACCAAGCTTGAAACGCCGCCCCGGTGCGGCAATGAGCGTAGCGAAGAAGACGGAAACGATGCCGGCGAAAACCGCCATGTGCAGCAGATGCGTCATCTTCTCCGTCCGATCGAAAGATCCCAGGCATCGAGGATCAGCAGGATATTCATCAGGCCCGCCAAATAGAAGTAAGCCGTACCGTAGCCGCTCCAAGTCTTGAAGAAACGCTGTTTGCGAACCTCCTGCGCGACCGGTCCCGGACGCTCGCCGGTTTCGACCCGCGAATAGATCAACTCCCCGTAAATGGACCGGCGAATCACGGGCTCGATCGGCCCCATCGCGAGATTGCTTGC
Organism: Acidobacteriota bacterium; assembly: GCA_027021395.1. Classification (GTDB taxonomy): domain Bacteria; phylum Acidobacteriota; class Polarisedimenticolia; order J045; family J045; genus JALUUK01. Next base: position 21,245 of record JALUUK010000573.1, on the reverse strand, counting down.
CACCTGCAGTCGCGAAAGCCATGGAGCCCTGATCTTGTCGTGGAGCGCGAGATTGCCGTCGTAAAGCAGTCCTAGTCCGATACACGCGCTCACGAGCACGAAAAAGACGGCGGCACGAGCCCTCTGCCCCAGCATGAAGTGCCCCGCACCGGGAAGCAACCAAGCCACGAAACCCGCAAGTAGACCACGAGCGACCTGCTCTGCGTTCGGCCGCACCACGCGCTTGGCTTCGTTCATCTTCGTCGGGCTTTCACTGCGACCGACGATCGGTATCGATGCGAGCCGTCAAGCGAGGGGGAAACGTTCACGCCTCGGCTTCGTCCGACTCGACGTCGATGGCGACTTCTGCGTTCAGATCGTCGTGGACGTGAATGACGACGCGAGTCGTTCCCGGCCGCTTGATCGGATCGCTCAGGCGAACCTGGCGACGATCGATATCGACTCCCTTCGCCTGGATGGCTTCCGCGATATCCGCAGAAGTCACCGATCCGTAGAGGGCTCCGGTCTCGCCGACCTTCCGTTTGAAGACGATGACTGCAATGTCGTTGAGCTTGGCGAGCACCGCCTCTGCGTTGCTCCGATCTCGGGCCTCGCGTGATTCCTTGGCGCGCTTTTCGATTTCGATTTGACGTCGCACGCCTTCGGTCAACTTGTAGCCGAGGTTCTTGGGGATCAGATAGTTTCGTGCGAAACCATCTGCGACTTTGACGACATCGCCCCGCCGACCGAGATGTTCGACGTTCTCTCGAAGGATGACTTGCATGGCCGGGTTCTCCTCAGTCTGCGGTGTAGGGCAAGAGCGCGAGATGGCGCGCCCTCTTGATGGCGCGGCCGAGTTGACGTTGGTAGTTGGCTCGTGTTCCGGATACGCGGCGAGGAAGGATTTTTCCGCGTTCGGGGATGTAGTTCTGCAGCGTACGAATATCCTTGTAGTCGATGACTTCCACCTTGGCTTCGGTGAATTTACAGTACTTCTGGCGTTTGAAGAGGAACCGCCTTTTGCGACCGCCTCCGGCGCCGCCACCTCCACTTCGTCCGGGTGCCATCACTCGTCCTCCTTCTCAACATCGCCGGAAGGCGTGCTTTCCGGCGAAGCGCCTTCGCCTCCTTCTTGATCGCCTAAAGCACCGACTTCCGCATCGGCGACCGGCTCATCAGGAACTTCGACGGCCGACTCATCCGCGGAACCGGCGGTATCCGCGGCCTCGTCCTCGTCGAGCAAGCCCGCGGCGCGTGCCGCTTCGCGGCTCTCCATTTCCGCCGCGCGTCGCAAATGCTCCTTGCGCGTCGCGACGAGCAGCTCTTGCTGCTCGGCCGTCGGTGCCTTTTCGTGGTCGGCTCTGACCGAAAGGAAGCGAATGAACTGGTCCGACAACTTCAGGCGACGAACGAGTTCGTGCTCGACGGCCGGTTCGGCATCGTAGAGGATGAATGTGTAGTTTCCGTCCGTGTGCTTCTTGATGGGATAAGCCAGCTTGCGGCGCCCCCAACGATCCACCTTCAGTACCTCACCACCACCACCGGCGATCAATTCCTCGAGCCCGGTGATCAACTTGTCGTGGGCCTCTTCAGGCACCGTCGGATCGGCCACGAGGCCGATTTCGTAACGTCTCATTTTGTTCTCCCTCCTGGACTTAGCGGCCCCGGGTCTTTCCCGGAGCGAGGGGTTTGCTTTCCATGAACGCGCGATCCTAGCACCTCGACGCACGCACCGCACGCCGATCGCTAGGTGCCCGACATCAGAGCATCGGCGCGATCACCAACGCCACCACGCTCATCAACTTGATCAGGATATTGAGCGACGGTCCCGCCGTATCCTTGAACGGATCGCCCACGGTGTCTCCGATCACGGTTGCCTTGTGGGCTTCCGATCCTTTGCCGCCATGATGACCTTCCTCGACGTATTTCTTCGCGTTGTCCCACGCACCGCCGGCGTTGGACATGAAGATGGCCATCAAGACTCCGGAAGACGTGACACCCGCCAATAGACCACCGAGCGCCGCCGGAGTCCCGAAAAGAGCCTTGGAGCCGAAACCCACGATAACCGGAGTCAGAACCGCCAACAGACCGGGAGCGACCATGCGCTTGATGGCGGCCGCGGTCGAGATGTCGACGCAACGGGCATAGTCGGCCCGCGCCTTGCCTTCCATCAGGCCGGGAATGCTCTTGAACTGACGGCGCACCTCCTCGATCATCTCGAAAGCAGCGGCGCCGACGGCCTGCATCGCCATCGCAGAGAAGAGGAAGGGCAACATCGCGCCGAGCAACAACCCGGCCACGATCGTCGGATCCGCTAGGTCCATCACGAGCGGCTTCCCGTTGACGGAAACCTGTGTCTGGAAGGCCGAGAAAAGAGCCAACGCGGTCAGTGCCGCCGAACCGATGGCGAATCCCTTGCCGATGGCCGCAGTCGTGTTCCCGACGGCATCCAGATTGTCGGTGCGTTCGCGAACCTCGGGAGGCAGACCGCTCATTTCGGCGATTCCGCCCGCGTTGTCGGCAATCGGTCCGTAGGCATCGACTGCCAGCTGAATGCCCGTCGTGGACAACATGCCCAGCGCCGCGATGGCAATGCCGTAAAGTCCGGCCAGCTTGTAGGCGAAGAGAATGGCGAGGGCGATCCAAACGACGGGTAGCGCGCAGGATCTCATGCCCACACCCAGACCGGCGATGATGTTCGTTGCCGGACCGGTCAGTGAATCCGCGGCGATCGACTGCGCGGGTGCGCGGTCCTTGGACGTGTAGTACTCGGTGGTAAAGCCCACCAAGGTTCCGGCAATCAGACCGGTGACGCAAGCCAGGAAGATGTTCATCCCCGAAACGATGGCTCCGTCCTCGCTGAATTGAACTCCTTCGGCCGGAATGATCATTCTGACGGCAAAGAATCCGCCCACCAGCATCAGAATTCCAGCGATCAACGAGCCGACATTCAGCGCCGTCTGCGGATTTCCGCCTTCCTTCACACGCACGAAGAAGGTGCCGATCACCGATGCGACGATCCCCACACCGGCGAGCCACAGCGGCAGCAGGGTCGCCGATTGCGCCGAAGAAAACGCAGCCGCTCCGATCACCATCGAGCCGACGATCGCTCCGACATAGGATTCGAAGAGGTCGGCTCCCATACCCGCCACGTCACCGACGTTGTCGCCGACGTTGTCGGCCACGACGGCGGGGTTACGAGGATCGTCTTCGGGAATGCCCGCTTCGACCTTGCCCACGAGATCGGCTCCCACGTCCGCGGCCTTGGTGTAGATCCCACCACCGACGCGGGCGAAAAGCGCGATCGAGGATGCACCGAGCGAAAACCCGCTGAGGATGGTGACCACGTCGCGAAGCGAATCTTGCTGTCCGGCGGGCACCCCGAGAATACCCGTTCCCCAATAGAGCCCGAAGAGCCCTCCGAGCCCGACGACACCAAGCCCGACCACGGACAGCCCCATCACCGACCCACCCATGAACGCCACCTGCAAGGCGGAATTCAGATTGGTCCGGGCGGCATTCGTGGTGCGGACATTGGCCGCGGTGGCCACCCGCATACCAAAGAACCCGGCCAGCCCCGAACACAGCGCCCCGACGATGAACGAGAGAGCGATCATCGGGTGCTTGAACGGCCCGCCGTCTTCGGAGCCACCGAGGTTGCCGACGAAGAGTAAGGCAGCGACGGCCACCACGAAGATCGCCAGCACCTTGTACTCACGAGCGAGAAAAGCCATCGCTCCTTCACGAATCGCCGCGGCGATTTCCTTCATCTTGTCGTTGCCCGGATCCTTCTTGCCCACGTTGATCGCTCTGATCCAAGCGAAGATCAGTGCCACGGCACCGACGGCGGGAACTGCCATGATCGTCCAGTCCATCCTCTAACCCTCCCGATTCCCCGGCAGCTCATCGGCCTGGGAAAACGGCTGTTTTCGATTGAATTGCCCCATGGCGGCTTCGATACCCTTCTCGAGGATGACCTCGGTGGCCAGTACCGCCTGGGAGATTCCGTTTTCTAGTCGTTGCCGTTCTTCGCCCCGGGCCGTTCCCAGGACGTGTTCTTCCATCGGCAGCGAGCCCGACGGGGGGCGCCCGATACCGAGTCTCAAGCGCATGAAATCCGGGCTCTGCAGACAAGCTGCAATCGAGCGCAGGCCGTTGTGCCCGGACAAGCCGCCGCCCCTCTTCACTCGGATCCATCCCGGTTCGAGGTCGGCTTCGTCATGCACGACAAGCATCATCTCCGCACTCCAGCCCTCTTCTTGCAGCAAGAACGCAGCCGCCTCGCCCGAACGGTTCATGTAGGTCTGCGGCTTGGCCACGATGACCCGAACCCCTTGGATCTTCCCTTCGCCGACGACACTGCGGTGACGAGCGGCTCGTAGCGGAATCCGCCATTTCGAAGCCAAACGGTCGACCATATCGAAGCCCACGTTGTGGCGAGTCGATCTGTACGCCTCGCCGGGATTTCCTAAGCCAAGAATCAGCATCACCGACCATCAATGATTCGGGGAAGTGTAAAGAGTCACTCCTTCGGCGTCGCGTCGGCTGCATCGCCCGCATCCACCTCCGCAGCCTCGTCGAGATCTTCATCCGTGGGCTCGGCCTCTTCCTTGTGCCCCGTGACGGTGCAGATCGTCTCGGTCGGAGGCGTCAACAGCGTCGCCCCCTCCGGAAGATCGACATCGGACGCTTCGAGATGCTGGCCGAGATGCAATTCGCTCACATCGAGTTCGATTTCCCCCGGAATCAGGTTCGGGAAAACCTCGATCTCGATGGAGCGGTTGACGAAATCGAGCATCCCGCCTTCGTTCTTCACGCCGAGCGCGACCCCGGTGAGGGATATGGGCACGGAGACCTGGACTTTCTTCTCCATGTCGATGCGGACGAAGTCCGCATGAAGCAACAGATCCGTCACCGGATGCCGCTGAATATCGCGAATCATCACCATGCGCTTGAGTTCGCGGTCGCCGATGCGTAAATGAATCAGCGAGTTGAGCCCTCTGTCCGAAGACAGGGCGGCCTCGACGGTGCGCGGATCGAGGACCACGCCTTCGGGCTCCCGACCGCCTCCGTAGACGACGGCGGGTATTTTCTTCTCGTGGCGCAAGCGACGCGATGCGTTCTTTCCCGTGCTTTCACGCGGCTCTGCCTGGATCACGACTTCGTTCATGGCTTGGTCCTCGGCCGGATGCTGCTCATCCGAGCGTACAACGGTTCCTCAAACAAAGAGAGAGGAGATCGAAGAATGGGTATGCGTCCGCCTGATCGCTTCACCGAGCAGGGACGCCACGGACAGAACTTCCACCTTGGGATGGGGCTCCGACCGGGGAATAGTATTCGTAACGGAGATTCCTTCAAGTGGCGTATCGTCAAGACGTGAGAGTGCGGGGCCCGAAAGGACCGCGTGAGTGAAGGAAGCGCGCACCGAGCAGGCCCCCTCATCGAGCAGCGCGCGGGCCGCCCCCTCGATGGTTCCGCCGGTATCGATGATGTCATCCACGATCACGCACGGACGATCGCGAACATCGCCCACGACCTGCACCGATTCAGCGACGTTGTGCCCCGTCCGCCGTTTGTCGATGATGGCCAAGCCTCCCTTGAGACGTTTCGAGTAGAATCGCGCGCGTTCGACACCTCCAGCATCCGGCGAGACGATCACGGGATCCTCGAGACCCATCTGAGAAATGCGATCGATCAACACCGGAGCAGCGAAGAGGTGGTCCACCGGCACTGAAAAATATCCTTGAATCGCCGGTGCATGCAGATCCATCGTCAAGACGCGGTCGACTCCGGAGGCCTCGATCAGGTCCGCGATCAGCTTTGCGCTGATCGGAACCCGAGGTTTGTCCTTTCTCTCCTGACGAGCGTAACCGTAGTACGGGATGACGGCGGTGATTCTCGCTGCCGACGAACGTTTGAACGCGTCGAGCATCAGAAGCAGTTCGAGCAAGGTCTCGGCCGGCGGCATCGTCGGCTGGATGATGAAGACGTCCGCACCACGCACGTTCTCGAGAATCTGGACATAGACCTCGCCGTCGCTGAAACGCTTGATCTCGACCTTTCCTTGCTCCACGCCGAGATAGTCGCAGATCTCCGCAACCAAGACGGGATGCGCCGATCCTCCGAAGACCTTCATTTCACCGAGAACCATCTCGAAAACTCCGATCCGTCATCTCTCACCGATTCCGGCGAGAGATCCATGTGACACGTCAAATCCCGGGAATCTCCGGGGGCCGCCCGTCCGACGCCACATCCTCTGACTTCGTCGCGCTCTGCTCCACACCCGGCGATCGGCTCTGCTCATCGAGAGGCAAAGCCTCGCGCGGCGATCGCGGCCGGCGAGGAACGGGACCCTCGGCAAGAACCTCTTCGTAGTGCGCGAGGATGGTCTCTTCGATCATCTGTCGAGTCCTGCTGTTGAGCGGATGAGCGACATCCTTGAATTCGCCGTTTCTCTTTCGCTTGGACGGCATCGAAATAAAGAGCCCGTGAGTCCCATGAATGATCTTGATATCGGAAACCACGAAGCACTCATCGAAAACGATCGTAACGAATGCTTTGAGTTTTTCCTCGTCCACCGGATAGACGCGAATGTCCGTGATCTTCATTCGGAGGTGACCTCCCCTTCTCGGTCCTTCCGACCTCTCGTGGCGTTCACGGAGACCGGTCCGAAAGGACGTCCGCACTCACGCGGACGACTCGTACTCTCGACGCGTCGTCGTCACCACGCGCCACGCCCTCGCGCCCTCGGCTTCTAGGCCGTCAAACAAGCCGTCGTAAGCCTTCGTTGCATTCTCCTCGTTCTCGAAAACACCAAATACCGCCGCTCCGCTGCCGGTCATGGAAGCCCGCCCCCCCGCCTTCTCCAACCGGAGAATCCAGGTCGCGATTTCCGGGCAGAGCGACAGGGCGGCATCCTGCAGAGCGTTCCAGGAAGGCGGAGAACCTCCCTCACCGCTTCGCAAGTATCCCAGGAACCGGTGGATATTAGGCGAACCACCTCGGGGAGTCAATCGCTTGCGGGCGATTGCGAACACCTCTTTCGTCGAGAGGTGGGCCTTCGGCATGACCAGAACGATGAACTTGGGTGCCGTCTCGGGCAACGACTCGATACGATCTCCCCGGCCGGTACCCAAGGCGAGCCCGCCCGTGAGAAAAAACGGGACATCCGCGCCGAGATTCGCCGCTAGGTTCACCAGGTCGGAATCTTTCAGCGACTCCGGAAAGAACTCCGCCAGAGCGCGAAGCACGGCGGCCGCGTCGCTCGATCCCCCGCCGAGGCCGGCGCCCGTGGGGATATTTTTTTTGAGGCGAATGCGGAGATTCATGCGTCCGCCGGTGAGCGCAAAGTAGGAGCGCGCGGCCCGTACGACGAGGTTGTCCTCATCCGGACACGGTTTCGGACCGTCGATCTCCAAGGCGATCCGCCCCTCGCTCCCTTCTTCGATCGATACCGCGACCTCATCATGCAGACTGACGGTCTGCAGAATCGTGGCCACCTCGGTGTAGCCGTCGTTCCGGATCCCTAGGAGATCGAGCACCCAATTGATCTTTGCCGGGGCGCGCAGCGTCTTTGTACGATGCTTCACGAGGCTGCCCCACCTTCCGCGCTCGGGGCATCGCGAGGATCTCCGCTCTCGTCGACCTCGACGATCCGAAACGAGGCGGGGATGACCGGCCATGGCGAGAACCCGCCCGGTTTCTCTGAGGTCTTGGTCAGTTCGAGTCGAGCGCCGTCGGCTCCAAGGGCCGATGCGCGAGTCGGCAGGAACTCGCCCCGCGCCGGAGGATCGATCGTCACACGCCATCCGTGGATTTGCGACTCGACCACGCCTTCGGAGTCGGGGTAAAGCGCCGCCTCAACGATCTTTCCCGAGAGCGGAAGACCGGTCCATCGCATCCACACGGCCGGGGTATCGGGGCCGGTCACCGCTTGCCGCTCCCGTCGAAAAAGGAGTTCGACGCGACCGCCGCGCAGCAACGCAATCAACGCCGTCCCCGCCACACGGCCCCGGATTCGGATGACCGCTTCCCCTCGGCGCCGGCGCTCGACATCCATCACGAAGCGCCGTGATCTTCCGCGATCCTCCGCATTCCGCGCAGGGTGGAACCGGCCGGAAAAGCGCCCAATCAGCGGCCTTTCCCCGGCGGCGACCGCCTCGAGCGAAGGGCTTGCCTCCGTCGCGATCGGCTTGCGCACGGCGCAAGCCGTCAGTCCCGGCAGCCCGAAACCGAGCAGCAGAAGCGCTGAAGCCGTGCGCGTAGTCAATGGCGTTCCGGGGTCTCTTCGCCCGCATCGTCATCTTCGAGAAGCGTGCGGTCGAGTTCTTCGAGGCGCCGCTTCGCTGCCTCCAAAGCGAGGCCCGAATCGATTTTTTTCTGCAGACGCTCGATGCGAGCCGCTTCTTCGGCCCGGGGCAATGCCGCTCGCCATTCAGCGAGTGCGCGTTCATCGTCTCCGAGCGCATCGTAGACGTCACCGAGATGTTCGAGGATTTCCGCACTCTGCTGAGACTGAATTCGCTCGAACTCGACGACGGCCCGCTGAAGCAACGGGAGGGCTTCCTCCGAACGTCCCGAGCGATGCAGCGCCCATCCGAGACTGTCCATATAGGAAGGGTTTCCCGGCTCGGCGGCCAGTGCTGCGCGCAGCATCTCCGTCGCCTCCTCGAGCGAGCGGCCCTCGTTCGCCAAGAGGTAACCCAGGTCGTTTTGAACCCCATGGTCATCCGGTCGCATGGCGAGCAGCTTGCGGTAATAGGCTTCCGCATCCTGCGAACGACCCGCTTCGTGCATCACCGACGCGCGGATGCGCAAGGCCTGCGCGTCGTCGGCCTCTTTGATCGGGTGCGCGTCGAGAATCTGCCCCGCAACATCCGCGCGACCCCAAGTCAGTAGCCCCGACGCCAAGGACTCGACATAGAGCGCTTCTTTTCGATTCGCTGCAATCCGTGCAGCAGCCACTTCGAGTGCGGCCGATCGTTCGCCTTCCTCGAGCAGCAGATCCACTTCGAGGGCTGCGAGTGCAGGAGACCCTGCGTGCGCCTTTCGCGCCCTAGCGATCAACTTTGCCGCCTCCGCATCCTTCCCTTCGCTGCGTAGCGCCGTGCACTGCAAGCGAAGCACTCGTGGGTGCTCGCCGAGCGTCTTCAAGATCCCCAACGCCCCCTCCGCATCGCCGGCCTTTAAGAGATACTCGGCCATTTTGAAACGCAAGCCGAAAAGATTCGACTCGGTGGCGCGATCACCGCGTTCGAAGGTTCCGATCAAACGCTCGAGCAAGTTCGCGGCGAGCGCCCACTCATCAGCCTGCACCGCGGCCCGAGACCAGAGAAAGAGCGTCGCTTGCGAGAGATAGACCTGCGGCAAGGCATCGAAAAGAGGCAATGCGTCGCGCCCTCGACCGAGGCGTACCAAAGTGCGCGCCACGTCCCGGCGAACCAAGGCGTCCTGAGGGCCGGCTTCGAGCGCCGCTTGCAAGGGAGCGAGAGCGCCGTAGGGATCGAGCATCTCCAGCCGTACCCGCCCGAGTTGCTGGGCGACGTCCGGATCTCCCGGCCGCAGCTTGCGCAGTTGCTCCAAAGCCTCTGCCTGCCCATCGAGATCGCCGGCACGACCCTTCAGCTCGGCGAGCATGCCGAGAATCTGACCTGCACCGCGACCGGTGGTTTCCGCCCGCTCGAGAACTCTGATGGCTTCACCGGCTCGATTCTGACTCATCAAGATCCGCGCAAGCGCGATCCACGGCACCGCGCCGTTGATCCCTTGCACCGAAGCCGCCCGCCGGGCGATCTCCGCAGCATCGTCGATCCTTCCGTCGCGCCCGAGGTGGCGAATCCAAGCCACCCAAACGCCGAGATCCATCGGCTCAGCTTCGACGGCAGCCTCCAAGTGTGCGAGAAGAGAGTCCCGCGCGCGGAGGTCTCCGGTCTTCTGGTAGGCGATACGGTCGATCTCTGCCAAGACCTTGTGTCCCTCCGCCTCCTGCGGATCGGCTTCCACCGCCAACCCCGCCTGCTCGCGTGCGCAGGCGACATCCCCCTGCCGCAGACAAAGCCTCGCCAAACTCGCCCGCACGAAACCGGCGTTCGGCTCGACTTCCAAGACGCTCTCGAGCGTTTTCCGTGCAGCTTCGACCCGGCCGAGGGAAAGCTGTTCGTTGGCCTGAAGATAGAGTTGGTAGGCACGCGCCTTCTCGAGCGAAGGAGCCAAGGACGGAGCGGCCGATGCCGAGCCCCAGACCGGAAGTGCGGTCAGGGCTGCGACCAGACCTGCCGCCATGAGTCGGGGAATTCCTGTCTTCGATGTGCCAAGCATCAGGTCTCGTCTCCAGCCGATGAGATCGGCGGGTCTCGTATGATCGTTCCATCTTAGCGACGACCAGGGAAGCCACGCTAACCCGGGTTCTTGGTGAAACCTCCAAACGAAAACAGCCTCGCTTGGGGGTTTCACGAATCATCCGGCGCCACCCGCCCCGTTTTTCTCGCTCGACTCCGATCCGCTCGTCTTCCACCGACCTCTCGCCCGACGATCCACCGGACCCCTTGCCCAAAGCACGGCTCGACTCCTTGCGCCCCTTCCCGCCGACTCGGCCGCCATGGCTTTCAGCGAGCGCGCTCGGATGGGAGACGCGCTACGGAATGCGCTCGAGCGACCAAGATCGACTTCCCGGCTCTCGGCGCAGAGCGAATCTTCGCTGTGCATTCTCTCCTCGAACCCAGGCTTGCTTCCAACGTCTTTCGACATCGATTCTCTTCGTCGCCGACATCACCCGCAGACTCAACACGTGCCGGCCGGGCGACACCGTAAAGTGCCCTCCGTTGGACCGGGCATCGAGCGGGACCAGAGAAACCCGCCTCCCATCGACGCGGATCTCCATCATGCCCTCCTCGAGGTCGTGCTCCAGGTCGATGCGTCCCGTCGCCATCACCACCTCCGAGGGGACCGGCGCACTGATCGTCCGGCTCGCCGGACGCGGTCTTGGATGGACCGGCGGAGCCGGCGGTGCTGCCGTCGGCATCGCGGCCGCCGCAGGCTCGGGGGATGAGACGAGCGGCTCGGGCGGGCGCTCTCGAGGCTGCGTCGAAGGGACCGCGATCGCGATGGCCGTTCGCTTTGCCGAGGATGGCGCTTCGCGCCGAGGCGATGGGACCGGGATGGTGCGCTGCGGCCGTGCTTTCGCTCCGGCGGCGGAATGCGACTCGGATGCTGCCCGGACTCGTTCTCCGGCTTCGCTCAGCATGCGGAAAGCCTCTTCATCGTTCGCGTCTGCAGCGAGGATGCGCGCCCAGGCCTCGCGACAGGACGTGGAAGAGGCGTCCGGGCAAGCAGCTCGTAGAGCGAGCCGCCAGGGTGCGTCCTTGGAGCCGACTTCGATTCCATGATCTCCCCCCTCTCGCGCCTCCGATTCCTTCTCGCCGCGGCTCGGTCCCGGGGACTGCAGGGCATGGTGGGAAAACCACAGCCCCGTGACCAGCAAGAAGGCAAGCAAAATGCCGGCTCGACGTCGACGAAACCTAGGCGGCGATGCCTCGCGCTGATCGCAGGTCCTCTCGATCCCGGGGTCTTCAGCACCCCGAGCTCCGGCGTACCCGGGCTCTCCCCCTACGAGAGGCGGTACCGAAATTCGCTCGAGCGCGCGCGCGAAATCCACCACACCGGCGGGGCGTTTTTCCGGGTCGCGCGCGAGAGCTTGCCGGCAAAGCAGATCGAGTTCTTCGGGCAAATCAGGGCGGTGAACCGAAGGTGGTGGTGCGTCCTCGTGCAGCACACGATGAATCACGTCCCCCACGCTGCGGCCTTCGAAGGGCCGCTCTCCCGTCAGGCAACGAAAGAGAACCACCGCGAGCGAATAGAGATCCGCCCGGCCGTCGACCGGAGCACCTTGCAATTGCTCGGGTGCCACGTAGGCGGGCGTGCCCATCAAGTACTCTCCGCCCTGCGGCCGACTCTCTCCGGCGGGCTCCCAAGCCACTCCGAAATCGACGATCTTCAGGCGCCCGTCGACGTCGACGAGCAGGTTGGCCGGCTTGACGTCGCGATGCACCACGCCGTGGCGATGAGCGGCCGCGAGCGCGTGGGCGGCTTGAACGACCAGGGAAACGGCCTCTGCGACCGCTAGCCGCCCCCTTCGAACCAGGATGTCCTGCAAGGACTCTCCGTGGACGAATTCGGTGATGAGGTAGGCACCTTCCGGCTCGACCACGGCGTCCATCACTTCGACGACGCTAGGGTGCTGAATCCTTGCCAGGATCTTCGCCTCGCGTCGCAATCGTTCCTGCTGCTGTGGAGTGAGACTTTGTTGACCGAGCGCGGGGCGAACGATCTTGACCGCGACTTCTCGCCCGCTGCCGATCTCTTTCGCTCGATAGACCACACCGCTCGCGCCGCGACCGACTTCTTCCAACAATTCGTAGCGCGCGCTCAGGTCCATCCCGATCCCTGCCAAGACCGCACACAAGGCCTCAGCACCCGCAAGTGGGCTCCAATCTGGAATATAGGGATCTCAGCGCGAGAATTCAGGCGGCTTCGCTCTGGCCTTCTGCGACGGGTGCACCCGCTCTGATCCATTCGACGGCCGCGTCGAGGTATCGATCGCGTTTCTCTTTCGCATCACCGGTATGGGGCGGTTCGGGAGTGAGCACCTTTTGCGGCGCGATGCCTTCGTCTGCCCAGCGTGTCCCCTTCACCGTTTCAGCGACTCGTGTCGTCAACAAGAGATGCGCACCGTTCCTCAAAGGCACGATCTCGGGCAGCGACCCGAGGCCGTAGGTCTTGCGGCCGCAAATTCGCGCACCACCCTGCTCTTGAACGAGTAACGCGAAAGCCTCGCCGACTCCGCCGGTCGCACCATCCACCAGGACGAAACCCACCGGCACCCGCGGGGCCGTGGTCGACTCTCCTGCGGGAGCGACGATCGATTGGCTTTCCCCCTGCCGCGGCTGCAAGCGCAGAAGTTCTCCCGCCGGATAGAAGAGCCCGGCCCAACGCGTCAGCACTTCGAGATCCAAACCGACGACCGCCCGTAGATCCAGCAGGAGCGCTGCATCCGGATGTTGGGCGCGGGCCGTGGCGATGGAAGCCTCCAAAGCTGCCGGATCGGCAGAATGAGGATCGAAAAGCCGGATGTGCAGCACATCCTCTCCAATGGCCTTGACTTCATAGCCCGGCCCGCTGGGCTCGGCCAGTACGACCTCGGCATCGACACGCTTGAAGGTCTGATTGTCGATATAGCTGAGCGAAACCTTCTCGCCGGGGGAACCGGTCAGCAACTTGTCGATCAAAGGCCAGGCCAGGAAACGCGCCTCGTACTCGCCGATCTTCCAGAGCTGATCACCGACCGACAAACCTGCCGCACTCGCGGGGCCGTCCTCTTGCACATAGACGACCATCGGTGCCCCCCCGGTCGGCAAGATGACCATGCCGGCTCGGCCGGATCCTTCACGGCTCAAGATCTCTTCCTCACCGGGCTTGAGATAGGCGCTCGCCGCGTCGAGCCCACCGACCATGCCGCGATAGGCTCCCTCGAGCAGCTTTTCTTGATCGACGGACTCCACGTAGTTGGAGCGCGTCAGATTCCAAGCCTCTTCGAAGACGTGGAGATAGCGAAAGCCGGTGTTCTTGCCGCGACTCGCCGCGAAGCCGAGCGAAAGAGCCAGCAGAAGGATGAGTGCGAGCCATATCCATCCGCGTCGCGGTGATCGAGTCGGAGCGTCATTCGGGTAAGTGGCCATATTTCAAGGATAAGGCACGCTCTATCCCGGGGGCAACTCGGCAACGGTGGCTTGCGGCCGATCGCAGGGTCAGGGCCAAACGTAGAGAATCAAGATGACCATCGTTCCCCACAGCAGCCCGTTCACCAAGAAGGGTTTATCCCGAACGACCTCTCGGGAAGGGCTTCCGCCGCCCCCGACCATATGCACGAGATAGAAATAGCGGAATATGCCGTAGAGCACGAACGGCACCGTCAAACCCAGTCGCTGCGTGCCGAGTTTGAGCGCGACTTCGTCGGAAAATGCGTAAAACGCATAGCAGACCACGGTCGAAGCCGTGACCACCGCGATCATCTGATCGATGAAAGCGACGGAGTAGTTCGACAGTACGGCACGATGCGATTCGGCATCACCTCGCAATGAGACGAGTTCCTGCCTTCGTTTGCAAAAGCCCAAGAAAAGAGCGAGCAACGAGGTGCAAAGCAACAGCCAGTGGGAAATCTCCACGTCGATGGCCGCTGCCCCGGCGACCGCACGCAGGGGATAGCCCGAAGCCAAGACCATCACATCGAGAATGACAAAGCGTTTCACGCCGAAGCAATAGGCATATGAGAGCGCGCTGTAGGTCGCCGCGACCAACACGAAGGTCGTTCCGATCGAAAGCGAGATCGCAAACCCCCCGAGCAGCAGAAGCAGCCCCATCACCGCGGCCACCCACAGAGGAACGAGTCCGGATGCGATGGGGCGATTCTTCTTCGTCGGATGAAGACGGTCTTGCTCTCGGTCCATGATGTCGTTGATCAGGTAGACCGCTGAAGCCAGCATGCAAAAGGCCGCAAACCCCTTCGCCGCCTCGAGCACGGCGAACGGATCACGCAATCGGTGCGCAAAAACCAGGGCTGCGAACAAGAAGACGTTCTTCGGCCACTGATGCGGCCTCAGGCTCCGCGCGAGTGCTTTGACGGTTCCCATCGTCGAAGGCTTCTCACTCGCCGTCACGTGCCGAATCCGCGAGTTGGTGTACCGTCTCGAGCGCCGTCACTTCGAACTCCCGTTCCCCGCCGGGGGTCTTGACGACGACTTCGTCTCCGACACCTTTGCCCAAGAGCGCACGTCCGATCGGCGAGGAGATGGAGATCTTGCCGGCATTGACGTCCCCGTCGTCGGGAAAAACGAGTTCGAAGACCACCTCTTCGTCGTTGTCGAGATCGAGCAAGGTGACACGAGAACCGAATCCCACCTTGTCGAGCGGAATCTGGCCGGCATTCATCGTGCTCAATTGAGACAGCTGGTTCGACAATTGAGAGACGCGCGCCTGCAAATAGCGTTGTCGATCAAGCGCCGCGTGATATTCGGCGTTTTCTCGCAAGTCTCCTAGCGCTGCAGCTCGACCGATCTCCTTGGGAAGGTCGACCCGCAACTCCTTTTCGAAGCGGTTGAGTTCTTTCTCGATCTTTTCCCGTAGCTTCTGCATCGTTGCATCGCCTCATTCTTCGCTTGCTTGCGCGCGCACTCGAGAATCGGTCTCCGAGCATTCCGGATGATGCGCCGTCCACTCACGAATTCTCGTTGAATACCACCGGCACTCGTCTCGAATCCACCAAGAACGGGCCTCTCACCGGGCAGGTTTCGGCTCCCGTTTTTCTACCGCGCGATTCCCGCCCATCATTCAACCCTTCGCATCGGCCCGCGGCGGAGGAGCCGTATCGAATAGGCCGAAGTCGAATTCTTCGATGCGTTCCCGATGCTCCTCGAGCCACTTGCGTGTTTCTGCATCGATGCGAGAGAGTGTGTCTTCCTTTTCCGGATCTCCGAAGACTGCGATCCACTCGACCTGGTGGGTCACCGAGGCCAGCCGTCTCTCGACTTCGGCGAGTTCCTTCTCGTCGTCTGGGGGATTGTTTTTCAACTGGCGGGCGAGCCCGATTTTCATTTCGCGAAGTATTCGAACCAACCTTTTTTCCGGCGGATCCGCTTCCCGCACCGCCCGCAACCATCGGCCATAGACCAAGGCCGTGAGCCGGAGGTAATCCTCAGAGACGAGAGCATGCTCTTCGAGAGCTTCTTCTCGCTGTTTCCGCATTTCGGCGACACCGAGAATCCCCTCGAGCAACAAGGGCTCCGTTCCCGCTTCTCGCAGCGCCCATTGCGTCACGCCGCGCCGACGTTTGGCGAAGATGGGTTCCATCGCCTCGCGAACCGCGAGGTAGGCCTCGAGGTCCTCCGGCTTCTCCGGCCCCCATGCCGAAGCGTAGGCCTTCGAGTACATCCGGATCAGGTCGCTCGCCTCTCCGCCGGCATCGCCACCCTCACCGTCTCCGGAGCGGCAAGCCCCGAGGGCTCCGACCATCGTGAAGACCATCAGCAGCAGGCCAAGGCTCGCCACACGTTTTCGGATCTCGCTCACTGTGCATCTCCGGTGCTTTCTTCTTCGCCTGCGCTTTGCGCGGCACTCGAAGCGGCGGGCTCACCACCTTCCGCCATGAGTTCCTCGATCCTGCCTTCGATCGCAGCAATATCCGTCGTCCCTGTATAGACGGAGTCCACCGTACCCTGCCGATCGATCAACACCATCAGTGGAATACCGGTATAGCTTCCCCAGTGCTCGCGCAAGGTGTCGCCGTCGTTGTCGAGAAACTGAGGATAGTCGATCTCCTTTTTTTTCATGTACTCGGCGCCGATTTTTTCGGCATTGATATCCGTCATCAGGCCGATCACGGTGAAACCCGAGTCCTCGAAGCGATTGTGCCAAGCCTTGAGATGCGGTACGGCGGCAAGACACGGTGCGCACCACGTTGCCCAGACATCGAGTAGAGCGACCTTTCCTTCGATCTGCTCGGCCAAGGTGGTCCGCGTGCCGTCGAGAGCGAGAAGCGGCAGTTCCGGCGCCTTTTCCCCGGCCTCGGGGAATTGCTTCTTGGGAACGTCTTGCTCCGAGCCCGAATTCCGACATCCACCGGCTAGGAGCACGGCCGACACGATCACCGCCACCAGCAGAAAGTGGGCGCTCAAAGTCCGGAACTTCGCGATTGCAGAAAAAACGGCGAAACTCATGCTCTTCCTCCATGTCTCGGGAATTTCCGGCAGACTGACCGCCGGGCCGGGCGATTACTATGCCCGATCTTCGCCGCGCAGGCACGGCGAGAAGGAGTGCGGAATGCCGGAAGAAATGGCGGGCGGGGCCGTGGCGGTCTACGGCTCATCTTCGGCCGCCCCGGAAGATATGGTTTATCAACGGGCCTTCGAAGTGGGCGCGGAACTCGCCCGGCGCGGTCAGCCGGTGGTCACCGGTGGATACGGGGGGGTGATGGAGGCCGCATCACGCGGAGCGGCCGAAAGCGGCGGCGAGGTCATCGGCGTCACTTGCACATTGTTTCGCAAACGTTCACCCAATCCTTGGCTGACGCTCGAGATCGAGGAGGCCGATCTCTTCCGGCGTACGGAAAGGCTGTTTCTTCTCTCGAAGGGCTCCATCGTGCTCGGCGGGGAATCCGGCACTTTGACGGAACTGGCGTTCCTCTGGGCTCAGTGGCGCGCCGGCGTGAAACAGGGTCCGGTGGTCATCTGGGACGACACCTGGGAACGCATCGTCGAATTCCTCCAGCGCGCGGGGCGATTGAGCGGTCCGCCACGAGAAGCGACCGTCATCGCCCGCACGGCGCTCGAAGCGGTCGATTCGGCACTCAGCCGGGAATAGCGTTTCCCATCCGGAGCGGCAAGAATGATCCCCCTCATCCAGCCCTACCCTTTGCCGACCCCTTGATTTGGCGTCACCATACCCTTCTCGATCAAAGGACAGCCTAGGTGAGCGAGAGCCCGAATTCCTTGGCCGCGACGACGCTGCCGCCCAAATCCATCGTCCGCGAGTATGTGGAGACCATCGTCGTCTGCGTGATCTTCTTGATCTTCGCGCGCTCGTTCGTCTTCATGCAGTCGAAGATCCCGACCGGATCGATGGAGGACACGTTACTCGTCGGCGACTACATCATGGTGAATCGCTTCCTCTTCGGTGGACCGGACGGAGGGACGATCCCCTTTCTAGGCCAGCGCCCGATCGAACGCGGCGACGTCATCGTTTTCCGTTTCCCCCGAGATCCGGACACCGACTACGTCAAGAGGGTCATCGGCCTGCCGGGTGAAACCGTCGAAGTCACCGGTGATGGGCGCGCCTACGTCGACGGACGAGCGATACCCGAAGATTATGTGCAGCCGGAATACTTCACTCGTTCTCATGGACAAGCCTACGGACCGAGAACTCTCGGCCCCGATGAGTTCTTCACACTCGGCGACCACCGCAACAATTCACGCGACAGTCGTTACTGGGGCATCGTTCCGCGATCGCTGATCAAAGGCCGCGCATTTTTCATCTGGTACTCCTACAAAGAAGATCGCAACGATCATCAGAGAACCGGCTCGCAGCGATTGCAATCGATGGCCAAGAAGGTGCTTTTTTTCCCCACGCGAACACGTTGGGATCGAATCTTCTCCATCGTCCACTGATCCGCGCCGAGAGCCCTCCGACTGCCCCACCCATCCTCGGGAGCCTCCGCGCTCGAAGAAAAGGACACGGTCTCGCTGCCGATTCTCCCCGTGCGCCTTCGCACTTTGCGCACATCACCTTGCCTGCCCCATCAGCGATCGTTCCGACGACGAGAAACGCTCACCCCGAGGCGCGAAGGCCGCTGGTGTGGGATGGGGCGTGAGCCGCCGTCCGGCGCTCTTCTTCCGCACCGTCTCCTAAGCCTTTGCGGCAGAAAGCACTTCGTCCCGTCATTTCAGGTCGAGCCGAAACGACGAGTGCTTGCGAAATTCCCGGTCGTTCTGCTGTGGGTAGTCGTCTCTGAAATGAGCCCCTCGACTCTCACGACGCCATAGTGCGGAATCAGCGACCGCGCGCAATACGAGCACGCGCGATAGGTACTCGAAACGCTCGCGAAATCCTCTTTCCAATCCGCCGACGCCCGCGAGCGGATCCCCCGGACGCAAGAGTTGCTCCGAACGCTGCTCGAGTCGAGCCTTGACTTCTTCGAGCCCTCTGCCGCTCCGCAGAACGGACAACCCTTCTTCGGCCCAGTGGTGAATTTCGGCCAGCGCCGCGGGCAAGTGCTCACGTGGAGGCAGCCGAGGCCATGCAGCCTCCGGCAGCGACGATCGCTCCCTTCCTTTTCCGCGACGAATCAGAGTCCGCGCGGCCCGCGCTCCGAAAACCAACCCCTCCAACAGCGAGTTGCTCGCTAGGCGGTTAGCCCCGTGCACCCCGACGCAGGCCACTTCTCCGGCGGCGACGAGGCCCTGCACTTCGGTCCGTCCGTCGTGGTCCGTGTGCACGCCACCCATCGCGTAGTGGGCGGCCGGTGTGATGGGAATGATCTCCTTGCGTGGATCGAGACCTCGTTCGAGGCATAGCCCCATGACGCCGGGAAAACGCTCGCTCAACCGTTCCCCGGGAATGGGCCGCAAGTCGAGAAAGACCGCCGGAGTCCCGTCGTGCGAGTCGGCGATCCGACGAGCGATCTCACGTGCCACGACGTCTCTCGGAGCAAGTTCGCCGCGTGGATCGCGCTCGAAGAGAAATCGCCGACCTTGCGCATCGACGATGACCGCCCCTTCTCCGCGCAAGGCCTCGGTCAGCAGCCAAGCACGGTCGCCGGGTATCGCCAAAGCCGTGGGGTGGAACTGCACGAATTCCATGTCGGATACCGTGCAGCCCGCACGCAGTGCCAAAGACACCCCGTCACCGGTTGCGTCCGCCGGACTGCTGGTCACTGGCCAGCACTGGCCGATACCGCCGGTTGCCAAGACGACGTTCGAAGAAGCGAAGGCCCGCAGGTCACCCGCTGCGTCGATTCCTCGCACACCATGAATCTCGCCGTCGGCTACGAAGAGATCGCTGACGAAGAAACCGGCGAGGTGAGTGATCTTCCGCGAGCCCTTCAGCCGCGACACCAGCGCGCGCACGATTTCGCGCCCCGTGGCGTCTCCTCCCGCGTGGAGAATCCTCGGATGGGAATGCGCCGCTTCCCGCGTGAGGTGATAGGCCCGCCCGTCCTGATCGAAGCGCGCGCCCCAATCGATCAGCCGCAAGACCTCCTCTCGCCCCTCGCGTACGAGCAGTGAGACGGCGTCGGGATCGCAAAGACCGGCCCCGGCGGCCAACGTATCTTCGGCATGAAGAACCAAGCTCTCTTCTTCGCCGCCGAGTTCGACCGCAATCCCCCCTTTGGCCCAGCCGGACGTGGAATCCGCCGGTGCGCTCTTGGTCAACACGGCCGTGCGCCATCCCTCGTCGGCCAGTTCGAGCGCCGCTCTGAGGCCGGCGACCCCGCCACCGATGACCAAGGCATCAAAAGAATCCGTCAAGTCGATCTCCGCTCGCTCCTAGGCGAGTGCGCTGCGAGCCATCATAGTCCAGGCCTGCGAAAGTTTTCACCGACGATCGTTTTTCTCGTTCCGAAGCGTCCAGCCTCGCCTTATAATGTCCCGCAATATTCACCAGCGTCGCCCGGACGCACGGCGTGTGCACTGAAGGAGAGACATCATGGTTCCTCGCGACAGGGACGGATCCGACCAGACCGACGACCACGCATCAGACGCTCTCGAGGAAGACTTCGAAGAGGAAAACGACGGCGACGACGTGGATGCCGAAGAATCCGACGAAACGGAGGAAGACGCGTCGGCCCAAGAACTTCGCTACGAGGGTCCGATCACCTTCGACGACGAATACGAAGACGAATACGAGGACGAGCCGAAGGGTCACCGTTTTTTCGTCACCGCGGCCATCCTCGGCGGTGCCGTAACGATCATTTTCGCTTTGGCCATGATTCTCCGTCCTGATCCGGCCGGGACGATCGAAACCGAGTCGACGCCCGCGTCGCTCGCGGCCGTGACTCGCTCCGGGCCCCCCGATCCCGCCCCTCCCACGACCGGTTCCGACACCCGCGAAGGCGAAGCCATGGCGGCAGCCGACCTCGGCACCGAAGACGCCACCTCCCACTACGACTATCGCGAGATCCCCGACCGACCGCCGGCCGAGCCCGAAGTGGAGGCCATGCCGCTCGAGCGCCCGGCTCCCGTTCCGGCGAGCCGAACGACACGACGGCAGGCATCGGCATCGGCATCGGCGCCGGAGGCTACGGCCTCCTGGACCCAGATGAAGCAAATGATCGACGAAGGCCGCATGAGCGATGCTGCGATCGTTGGCGGACTCTATCTGAAGAACCGGCGACCCTCGAAATGGACGCTTCAGGTTCTCTTTGCTTGCTCTTCAGCGACGGTGAAGCGAGCTTTCGAGAAGGAGAGTCACCCGGATCTCATCGTGTCGGCGGCCCGGCTGAAGGGGCGCTCATGCTACCGGCTGACCTGGGGCAACTACGCGACACGTTCGGAGGCGATATCAGGTATTTCAAGCGTTCCCGCGTACTTCACCAGGGAAGGCGAGCCTCGACCGCTCGCTACGCACACGATCGACTAAGTCCAAGGGCGGCGTTGCTGCTCTCGCTTTTCCTATGCGCCCTGCCGAGCGATGCGCTCGCCGATCGGCTCCTCCTCGCCGGC
>JALUUK010000572.1 GCA_027021395.1 Acidobacteriota bacterium | reverse complement strand
AATGTCTTGTACCTCGAGCACGGTCGGCCGCTGAAGTTCGGAAATGAAGAAGAGAAGGGGCTCGTGGTCGGACCGAACGGCCTTCCCCAGGTGGTCGAACTCGCAGAAATCGGAGATCGAGCGCTCTACGTTCACGACGAGAGAGCTCCGAACCTAGGCTATCCGCTCAATCTCGCCCAACTCGATCTTCCGGACTATCCCGTTCCTCTCGGGGTACTGCGCTGTGTCGAATCGCCGACTCTCGATGAGGCGATGGTCGAACAAGAACAGGAAGCGCGAGAGCAAGGCGGCGCCGATCTCGCAACGTTGTTGCGTGGGCCGAAGTCCTGGCGCGTCGAGCCATCCTGAGCGCTTTTTTCGAGCGAGAGTTAAAAAGACACGGGCGGCACGATGCCGCCCGCGGCGAGGTTGGGAGGGCCGGGGAGAGTCCCCCCCGCCCCGCTGTCCAAAGTGTGCAGATCAGAGGAAATAGAAGAGCAGGTCGACGATCGAAGAGAGGTAGTCGTCGAGCCAGTTTTCTACGGGTGGGGGGGTGCTCGGAGCGGGCATGGGTACCGTACCCTCCAAGCGAGGGGGTTCACTGCCACCGAACGGAAGCGCGTCGGAAGCCTGGACGCTGCCGAGAGAGAAGCAGGCCAATGCCATCAGCAAAAGTGCGGTCGTGGTGATTCGGGTCATTTTCGTCTTCATGGCTTTTCTCCCCATGACGGGCGACGTCGTCTTTCGCCGGCCGTGGTTGTTGTCGTTTTCGGGCCATCCCGCGGCGTTTTTCGGAAAGTGCCGGTGTCGGGATGCCGGTCTACTAAGCATGGGCCGTGCCACGTGGCAAGAGATCGCTCAAGTGATGGTTTCTCTTCGAGTTGGTCGCCTCGAGCGCAGTCGAAGGCATGCGAGCGGGGATCGCTTCGGTGTTCAGCGTCGCGGGGTCTGAGATCTAAGTAGCTAAAGATCAACAGCTTGGGCTGGTGTTCGTTTTCCACCATCGCAGACAATGCACCTTGATCCCGCGTGCGATCCTCCTTAGATTCTGTCGAAGGCAGCAGGGGTGGGCACTTTCCGCGTGTCGCCCGCGAAACCGTGGAGATGCAAGGCGAGTCGTATGCAACAGAATTCCGACAGCACCGTCGAAGGGGTCCTCGCTCCCGGCAAGGGACGCCCGCGCTCGCCGCTCTTCCTGGTGCTGCTTGGTGTCATGCTCTTTCTATCCATCGTGCCGTTGGTGGTCTTCGGCCTGCTGACCCTACCCGGATTGCGTGCGGCGCTGGTGACCATGCAGCAAGAACGACAATTGCAGGCCACGGCGGCCGTCGTACAGCGAATGGATGCCTTCGTGGAAAAAGGCGGGCGTGAGGCGATCAAGCTCGGCCAGGCGCTAGCCGCACAAGGAACGTCGATATCGCCCTCGGGCCTGGCCTTCTTGTCGGAGTTTCTCGACGAAACCGTGGTTCTCGTCAGCTTTACGCCCGCTCGCGGGCAGGCTAGGACAGCTGTCCTGCCCGAGGTGGTCTTGCCCGACCGAATCAAGGCGCTGATGGAACGAGACGCGCGGCAAATCCTCGAGCAGGGAGCGACACCGCTTCCACCTTCGGCGCGTGGCGCAGTGCTCGGCGGACCCTATGTCATGGGTCCCGAGCGCGTCTTGGCGGTCACCATCTCGGCTCCGGTTCAACGAAGGGGGAAGCTGCTAGGCGTCTTGCAAGAAGTCGCGGTCTTCCAGCAAGTGTGGGCACAGGTCGTCTCCGCGATGCCGCCGCCGGCGCGCGTCGCGTTGCTTGCGCCGGATGGGAGCGTCGTTGCATCTTCGGGGCTACGGGGG
>JALUUK010000571.1 GCA_027021395.1 Acidobacteriota bacterium | reverse complement strand
CGGAGCGCCGCTTCGCGCGCGGGACGCTGCGATTCGCCCGACGCGCCGGCGAGCACCTCGTCCGCCAAGCGGATGGTCTCTCCCGGAATGCCGGCAGCGAGTGCGGCGGCGGCGGCTTCGACCAAGAGATCGATGCCTTGTTCGGACTCGCCGGCCTCGAGCAAGTGACGTGCACGTGCAGCTTCTTGCCCTTCTTTCCCTTCGAGCACCGTCGCCCAGCGGAGGTGAAGTGTTTCCCGTGCCGCGGCGCTCACTTCGGCGAGAATCGCGTTTGCCAGGGAGGGAGAGGCGAGCGCGAGTGCCAAGCGCCCATCGGCATCTTCCACCCGCATGAGGAGACCGCGTTCAGTCACTTCCGTCACCGCGGCCGGATCGGTGGCGCTGCGAGGTTCGAGCGTTTCGAGTTCGGAAAAGGGGACGGCTTCGCCCCATCCCGCGGCGACCGCGGCGAGCACGGCGCGCTGGGTTTCGCTCAGGGCATTCCAGTGCTCGCTCAGCCATGTCTCGGAGCGGCGAGTGCGAAAACGAAGTTCGGCAAGCCACTGCTCCGGTTTTTTCGGAAGCTCACCGCTCGGACCCACCTCGCGCTCTTTGACCAGCGCAGAGATGAGATCGGTGATCAAAAGCGGTACGCCTCCCGTTCTTTCATGAACCGCCCGGTCCCATGACGCCGGCCATTGCGCTCGGCCGAGCATCGAGGCCGCCATCGAACCGGAGGCGCGCTCGTCGAGCGGCCGCAAGCGCAGAACTCTCGAGGCGCCACCCTCGAGCAGGCGATCGCTGAGCGAATCCGTATCGGATTTCTCTTGCTCGGTGATACCGAATACGAGCAGTCCGACGAGCGATCCTCCGCGTATGCGCTGCGCGTAATCTTCCAGTCGGCGCGCGGAGGCGGGATCAGAAAGATGAGCCTCGTCGATCAAGACCACCGAGGGCTCTTCCGTCAGGGCGTGTATGAAACGTTCGCAGCGTTCTCGCGCGGATCCCGACTTTTCTCCGAACCTTTTCCCCGTCCGATCGAAGCGACTCGCCAGCAGGTCGGTGACGCCGAACGGGCGCTTCGATGCTTGCGAGCTTTTCACCAGCACGGTTTCGAATCCTTCGAGGCGGGCTGAAAGTCGAAACTCCTCGAGCAGGCGTGTGAGGCCGAATCCGGGACGGCCCTGTACGACCAGCACACCCCCTCGGCCGGCGGCAAGCTCCGTCAGCGCTTCCGAAAAAGCCCTCGTCTCCCGAGATCTTCCCGCGAAGCTCGGAGAGAGAGGGTCCACCAGTGCGGCCGGCGTGCTTGGGCTTCGCCCCGAAAGCTCGCTGAGGAGCCGGCGGACTTCGCCCGCGGTCGATGGCCGGTCGGCGGGATCCTTGGACATCAACTCGAGGATCAGCCGGTCGAGAAAACGCGGAATCTCCGGGTTGAGCTGCCGGGGCGGAGTGGGAGGGGTGGCAAGGTGTGCGCGGATCGTTTCCCAGGCCGACGTCCCGGCGAAGGGATCTTGTCCCGTAGAGAGCCGATAGAGGACACATCCGAGCGAGTAGAGATCGGCTCGGCCGTCCACCGCGATGCCTTTGAGCGTTTCCGGTGCCAGGGTGGCCGGAGTTCCGCGAATCACCCCGTCCTCTCCCTGGTGCATCTGATTGACGAGGCCGAGGTCCATCAGCCAGACGGGAATCGGTTCTTCATCGAGCTTCGGCCCGAGCAGGATATTCGCCGTGGTGATATCACCATGCACGAGGCGCTGTGAGTGCAGGGCTTCGAGCGCGGAGAGTACGGCGTCGGCGACGCGCGCCAGCGTTTCCCAGCTCTTGGGAGGAGCGAGAACTTT
>JALUUK010000570.1 GCA_027021395.1 Acidobacteriota bacterium | reverse complement strand
CCTCTACCGTCAGTTCGGCCGATTCCAGCAAGGTCTGAAGGGAATCCCGTACCGCGGCGTCATCATCGACGACGAAGACCGTTCCCTCACCGGTCATGGCGCTTGTCGGCGTACGGCGCCACCGGCAGGGTGAACTGAAAAACGGATCCTCCCCCCGGGTTCGGAGTCGCCCACAGCCGGCCGCCATGGGCATCTATGATGGAACGGCTGATCGACAGCCCGACCCCCATGCCCTCGGCTTTCGTGGTCACGAAGGGTCGGAACAGTTGATCGGCGACGTCCTCCGGAAGACCCGACCCCGTATCCCGAACCGCGACCAGGACCCAGCCCTCCTCTTCCTGCGATGTCTCGATCGTCACCTTGCGCCTTTCGGATTCCGCCATCGCCTCGATGCTGTTTCGCACCAGGTTCAGGACGACCTGCTGTATCTGAACCTTGTCGATGAGAACCGACGGTAGATGAGGCCCCAATTTCAGTTCGACGGCGATCCCCCTTTCCGTCGCCCCGATCAATCCCAGAACGCTGGCCTCCTCGATGACCTGGTTGATGTCTTCCGCGAAGCGTTCCGTTTCTCCCTTTTCGATGAAGATCTTGAGATGGCGGATGATGGCCGCGGCGCGATCGGCTTGCTCGATCGCCTTGTCCATCATGCCGTAGGTCTTGCCCGAAACGCGGACGTTTCCCGCTTCCATCTCGCGGCGAGCGGCCTGAAGGTAATTCATGATCGCCGTGAGCGGTTGGTTGAGCTCATGGGCGAGGGCCGAAGCCAACTGCGCCATCGCGCTCAGGCGCGAAACGTGAAGCAGATTGGCCCGCAGCTCTCCGAGACGGGCGTCTCTCTCCCGCAAGGCCTCTTGAGCCGCCTTCACTCCGGTAATGTCGCCGCGAACGCCGACGATCCCGCCGTCCCGGGTCTTGCGCTCGCTGATCAGCAGCCAGCGCCCGTTGCCCAGGCGTTGTTCGTAGGTCCCTTTCGGATTGCGGTGCTGCTCGAGTCTTTCCTTGACCCACTCCTCTTCGCGACCGACCGCATCCGCGATCTGGCCGCGGTAAGCGCTGGCCCGAATGTGATCCTCGAAGCGCATGCCGGGAATCAGGAGATCGGCACTGAGGTCGTAGAGCTCACGATACTTCGTGTTGCACAGGACCAGCCGGTCCTCGGCGTCGTACAAGGCGAAACCGTCGGGCATGCTTTCGATCGCGTCGATCAATCGTTCGTGCGCTTCCACGGCGCGGCGCTTGGCCCGCTCGCGCTCGGTGATGTCTTCGATCGTCGTGAGCACCAGCGACCAGGTCGCACGATGCTCGGCCGGAACGACCGCACGGATGCGCGTGATGATCTCGGCGCCGTCCAACCTGTGCTCGTTGGCGTCGAAGGCGATGCTCGTCCTTCCGCCGGCGAACGCGACCAGCTGTCGGCGCATTATTTCCAGCCTCTCGGCGCTCATCGTTTTTCCGCGTGTGAAACTGATGATCGCGTCCAGGTCGGGAGCACGGTAGATGTCCCGGGTTGCCCGGTTGACGGCCACGGTGTCGACCAGCCCGACCGCTCTGACGACGTCGTCGGGAGAGTCGCGAAAATACTTGTCCCAATCGGCGATCCCCCGCCTCGCGAGCCCGTCGATCATCTCCTTCACGGCCGACCAGTTCTCTTCCCAGATCGAGATCGGCGCGGCCTCGAACATGTTGCGGAAGCGCTCGTCGCTCCGCACCAGGGCTTTGTTCGTCTGTTCCCGTTCCAGGATCATGCGCCCGAAGAAAACCAGGGCGAGCAGCGCCAGAACGCTGACCGCGAGGGCCGGAACCTCGCCCCACGGAGCGGC
>JALUUK010000569.1 GCA_027021395.1 Acidobacteriota bacterium | reverse complement strand
CCGAAATGAGAAAACTCGCTGCGATCACATCGTGGAGCATCGAAATCTTGATCCTGCGCTCGAAGATCGGCGATGCCTCACGGTAGAAACTACAGAACTTCGGCTTGATCTCCGAGGTAGACTTCCGTCCGTGACTCGAGGATCTTGACCACCGAACCGCCGGCGTGTGTGACCAACACCACACCCTGCGCTAGCACCCGTCGCGGTGCGTTGGCCTCGCCGCCTCGCCAGAAGAGAATCCGATCCCCGGCCGTCACGCCTGCGCGCGTACCGAGATCGATGCCGATGATGTCGCCTGCGCCGGCAATGGTCGCGCCGAGTTCGGCGGCCACGATCACCAAGCCGTTGAGTCGCCGCGGCGTCGGAGTGTAGAGCTGTTGAAGTGGAATGCGCTCGACCATCGGAATCGGCATCTCCCGATAGTGGGCAAGATGGTCTCCCACCTTGATTCCGTCACAAGAAGAGATGATCTCGGCGGTCGCCGAGCGGGCCTGCACCGCAATCACGCGGATGCGTCCGAGCCGCTGCACATAGTGGGCCAAGTTTCGGCCGGTGTGGGGGTGCTGCACCAATCCCTCATTGCGCACGACGGCGTACTCCTCCCCGGGCGAAATGCCGAAATCACGCCCCGCGGAGAGGTAGATGATGTCACCGGTCGACTGCAGCAACTTTTCCGGCTCTTCGCGTGCGGATATGACCAGTGGGCCGGGATCGAAGTGATCCATCAGTTGAGGCGAGCAAGCCAATTCTTGTTGCTCGGCCGCCGGCAGAAGAATGGGTCCGGTCGGCTCCGCTTCCTCGGGCGCTGCTTCTTCGGCGACTTCCGCCTGCCGGACGGGCTCGACCGGTGTGATCGAACCGGAACCGAGATCGTCGACCGGAGGCTCGGGATAGCCGGCCTTGATGCCTTCATCCGAGATCACATGGGGCTGCGGGGGTACGACCAGCGGATCACCAGGGTAGATCCAATGCGAATACGTGATGTAGCGGTTGGCATCCCAGATCACGGGCCACAGGTAGGGATCACCGTAGTAGTGCGTGGCAAGGTCCCAAAGCGTGTCGCCGACGACGACGACATGCACCTGAGATCCTTCGGGAGGCTGCGGAGGTGTGTAGGGGGTCCAGTGACCGTCCACCAGGAAGAGTTCGGTCGGCGGTGGCACATAGCCTCTCACACGGCCGTCGATTTCTTCTGCACCGAAAACCGCCGGTGCCGGGACGAAGATCACGGATACGGTGAGCACTAGCAGCCATGAGAGATCGAGTCGTGACTTGAACATCGTTTCCTCCGCAGGGGATCCGGCCGTGCCACGGCGCACGGGGATCCGCTGGGGGCGAATGTAGGTCCCCTACCTAGACCCGGGCAATGCACAGACGATGCGAAGCTCTCCGAGGCGAGATCAGCCGCGATCGAGCGTCAGCAAGGAAATGACCGTATCCCCGTACACTCGCCGCCTGAACTCTATAAGACCATGTCTTTCAACGACTTGACGACCCGAACATTCCACCGCGATCCACGCTCCTTCCGCCAAGAACGACGCGTGAGAGAGCTGCTCGAGCCACTGCCCTAGGCGGCGCTCATCGTAGGGAGGATCGAGGTAGACCGTGTGAAACCGGAGGGAGCGGTCCCGGCCTTCCCTCTCTTCTCCTAGCCAACGACCGAGATCCCGATGGGCGACTCGAATTCGCGTATCGTGCTCGAGTCCGAGCTTGGCCACGTTCTCCAAGATCGTTCGATAGGCCGAGCGATCCTTTTCGACCAGGGTGACTTGCGGCGCTCCGCGAGAAAGCGCTTCTAGGGCCATGGCGCCCGTCCCCGCGCAAAG
>JALUUK010000568.1 GCA_027021395.1 Acidobacteriota bacterium | reverse complement strand
CCCCGTTGTCGGTGATGGCGGTGTAGATACCGAGGTCGCGAACCTCCAGCAGGAAATCGAACATCATCTTCTGAGTGATCGGATCGCCGATCTGCACGGCCTGAACCGGACTTTCTTCCGTCAGTTCCGCGCTCGAGAAGGTCGCTCCGTGAATGCCGTCTTTGCCGATTCGGCCGCCCACCATCACCACCCGATCACCCGGTCGAGCCGCCTTCTCGTGGGTCGCTCTACCTGCCGATCGAACCGGCATGCGGGCTACGGTTCCGCAGTACACCAGGGGCTTGCCCAAGAAACGATCGTCGAAGACTTCAAACCCGCGCGCATAGGGAATGCCCGACTGATTGCCACCGTCGATCACACCGAGGTGCACTCCCTCGCGAATCCTCCGTGGGTGCAGCAGCCCCGCCGGAACCTCGCCCTCCATGCGGGGCGATGCGAGACAGTACCCCCAAACGTTGGACAGCAGCTCGGCGCCGAGGCCGGTGCCGAAAGGATCGCGATTCACGCCTACGATGCCCGTGATGGCCCCGCCGTAGGGGTCGAGCGCAGAAGGCGAGTTGTGGGTCTCGACCTTGTAGACCAGATGGTAGTCGTCGGTCGCACGAACCACACCGGCGTTGTCGTGAAAAACCGAAACCAGCCACGAGCCGCCCTCGCGATCCTCTAGATCGGCAGCGATCGCCTCCGTCGTACCCTTGATGTAACGAGCGAAAAGCGAGGGAATCACCTCTTCCCTGCCACCGTTCTCCCGGTAGGTGATCTCCGCGCTCATGATCTTGTGTTTGCAGTGTTCGGACCATGTCTGTGCGAGGCACTCGAGTTCCACATCGGTGGGTCGAGCATCGAGGCCCACGGCCTTGCGCGCCGAATCCTTCGCCAAGCCGCGATAGAAGTCGCGCAGCGTTCTCATCTCTTCGAGCGTGAGCGCTAGCAAACGCCGCCGACTCAACTCTTCCAAGCCATGATCATCGATCTCGAGATCGACTCGTTCAACGGCAGGCATCGGAGTTTCCAGTACCTTCGGCGGATCGACTGCGACCGGCGAGGCCTCCCACTGCTCGAAGGTCATCACTTCGATATCTTCGATCACCTCATTGGCGATCAGGTCCCGCCCGATGCGTTCACCCTGCTCGCGGGTGATTCCGTCGAAAAGATAGAGACGCGAAGCATAGACGGCCGCTTTGGCCCCCAAGTCGCGACCGAGCAAATCTCCGACGGCCACGCGCGCACTCTTGCCCACGGGATCCGTCACACCGGGCTTGAGCGATACGCTCACCGCCACATCGAATGGTCCGTCCTCGAGACGGCCCACCGCGCCCTGCCTGACGACGACTCCCGCAAACTCGTCGGCGATGCGCTCGGCCTCGGCCTTGGAGATCTCTGCGTCGATCAAGTAGACGTCACGCGTCCGACAAAGCTCGACGGGGATGCCGAGATGGTTCCTGACGCGGTCCGCCACGGAAATTCCTCGGCTGTCGGGCATGCCGGGACGGTTGCCGACCTCAATCCGGGTGATCATCGACCCTGCCTCCAGGTGAAACGATGAGTTTAGCGCGAATTCCCGGTGAATCCTCAATCGAATGACGCAATGGAGCACGCCGAAGAACAGGATTGCGCGGTTCTTCTCCCTTTGACGGTGAGCCCTCGAAAAGACGAGCACCGGCTGCTTGGAGACCGGTGCTCGTCGAAGAAATCGTCGCTCTTGGATGTCACGATCAGAGCTTCGTAACGGTCGCTCCTTCAAAATCGAGATCGATGGATCCTATGCCGTCCGGATTGCCGGAATTGAAGATATCCGTCCATGGCGGGTCGCAGGTTGCGGCACCAC
>JALUUK010000567.1 GCA_027021395.1 Acidobacteriota bacterium | reverse complement strand
CATTCCGATAAACGGAAAGCTACCACAAGAGGCCTGTGCATGGAAGCACAAATTCGTGGTGTTTTTTCCCTGCCAATGGCCTGCAAATGGATCGTCCCGCCGAAACGCGATTTCCGAATCCGGGCGATCTCGGCTCGGCGCTGCGTGGAATGCCGGGGCGGTCGACAAACGGCGAGAGCGACGATCCGGGAGTGTTCGCAACGAAACGGGCTCGCTCGCTCCGGTGACGCCGTGTATCTCATTCGCCGGTATCCTGGTGGGCATTCCTGCTATTCTCTGCGGTCTGCGAGGGAATCGATGAGCGTACCGCCCGATCGGAGGGAATCCGATCACCGGGAAATCGAAGTCAAGATCGAAGTTCGGGATCTTGCCGAAATCCGTGAGAGGCTCGCCGCGCTCGGGGCGCGGGCTCAAGGTGAACGGCTCTTCGAAGACAATCGCTTGTACGACGACCGGACGCGTTCCCTCGAAAGATCAAGAAAGCTCCTCCGTCTCCGTCGCTACGGGGACGAGCACCTGCTCACCGTCAAGACTCCGGTCGCCGAGGATGCGGGCGCCGTATCCGCCGGGGGGCACAGCGAAGTCTACAAGGTGCGCAAGGAATACGAGACGCGGGTGGAAGATCCGCAGCAAGTCGATCTGATGCTGCACGCTCTAGGCTATCTCGTCACCTATCGTTATCAGAAGTATCGCCAGGTCTACCATCTCGGAAGGCTCTCGATCGAAGTAGACGAGACGCCGATCGGGTCTTTCATCGAAATCGAAGGAAGTCCCGGCGAGATCGACGACACGGCGAGAAAACTCGGCTTCGGCAAGCAGGACTACATCACCAAGACATACCGGCAACTGCACCGTGAACGAGCGAGTGCCGACCCGCCCGGTGATATGGTTTTCCCCAATGCCACATAAGACGCCGACCTCATCGAAGCCGCCTCGCGACCGTGAAATGCAAGAGATTTCAGCGATGATTCTCGCCGCGGGCTTCGGCGAGCGGATGCGTCCGCTCACCGACAAACGGCCGAAGCCTTCACTGCCGGTTTTGGGCATGCCTCTGCTTTCTCGTATCATTCACGAAATCCGGCGTCGGCACGTTGCGCTCATCGCGGTCAATGGGCACCACCACAGTCCCTGGATACGAAAGATCGCGCGAAAATCGACGGCCGAGGGAACGCCGATCTCCTTCTTTCATGAGAGTTCGATCATGGGAACCGGGGGCGCGCTCGTTGCCCCCTCCAAGCTGCTAGGACGTACTCCGTTTTTCCTCACTCACAACGGCGACACGCTTTGCCGCATTCCGCTGCAAGCCCTACGACGAGCACTTGATGACGACACGGTTCTCGGCGCCCTGCTCGTCCGCCCCGGACGTCACGAAAGCTACGGCCCGATTCTCACCCGCGGGGGATTCTTCCGTGCGCTCGGATCCGAACGGAAGGCGCCATCGGAGGAATTCGCCACCTTCCTCGGCGTCGCCCTTTGGAAGCGCGAAGTTCTCGATCGCGTACCGCGTGCCCGCGCCTCCGACATTCTCCGCGATACGGTCCTGCCGATGCTCGACGAGCGTCATCGCCTCGCCGTCGTACCTCACTCCGGTCCCTGGCTCGAGTTCACGAGCCCTAGGAGCTATCGAAAGCAAGTCTGCAGCATCCTTGCCGAGGACGGAATGTCTCCCGCGGACTTGCCGGGCGGCTCTGCGGCAATTCGAAACTTTCAAGGGGCGCGGGTGTACATCGCCCCCTCCGCCGACGTCTCTCCCCATTGCCGACTCGAAGGTCAGGTGGCCGTCGAATCCGGCGCCGTCATTCGATCCGGCGCCGTCGTCGCAGATTCCG
>JALUUK010000566.1 GCA_027021395.1 Acidobacteriota bacterium | reverse complement strand
ACGGGAGCGAGGAAACACACGACGCAGACATCATCCTCCTCAAGCTGGCCTCCGAGCAGTGCGAGGAGAAGCACTCCTTGGAAGTGCGCGATGGGCGCTACGTGCCTACCCCAGCATTTCTGAAGGACTTGGCGGAGCAGTACGCCGAGGTCGGCATTCACGATTGCACGCCCACGGTCGCCCATCTGATCTGGGTGACCGTATCCGCTGAATTCGCCAAGCTAAAAAAAACTACCGACGGGACGCAATGATCGCGTTCTGGTTTCACGTGAACCCTGAACAGCTCAGCGGAAGAACGAAAGCAGGACTGCTTGCCAACCTGGATGCAATGAAGGCACAACATGCCATTCACCTCGGGAATTTCGATCCGGCAGACTATGAGACCGTCTATCGGCTCTACTTGGCCGCATTCGGCGATGCGGACCTAGCAGCCCGTGCTCGCGCCCGAGCGATGGAAGTCTACGTAGACAGGAAGACGCGATATGGCACCGCGATGGATGGTTGACAGTTGGAAGTGGTTTGCACGGGCTCGCAAACTGCAGCAGGCCGAAGCTCCTCGCACAGCCGGCTATCAATCCTTCGTCTCTACGGTGTGGGGACGCCAGCCGCGCGATCTGCCGCCGTTTACGCTCCGGACAGCGCAGCAGATGCTGTTCGACCCGGCCGTGTGCCTGGGTCTCCAGATGCGAGCGGCTCCCGTTTGCAACGTCGAAATCGCGTATAAGGAAGGCCAGGACTGGGTACCGGGTGTACGGGCCGAGTCGGACGACGTAGCGGAATTCGTCAAAGCTCAAGTACACCGCATTTGGATGCACATCACCGCCCTTCTGCCGGCACAGACGTTCGGCTGGTCCGCGGGCGAAGTCACGTACCGTCTCGTCGACGGCCGGCTGGAGATCGACGAGCTCCTTCCCGCCCACACGATCGACACGAAGGCGCTCGTGCAGAACGGGATGGTTGTCGGAACTCGCGTGTTGAACGTCAAGGGGAAAGAACGCGGGTACGTCGATCTGTTCTTTCCCAAGAGCTGGTTCCACGTGTTCGATCGCCAGCCGGGACAGATCTACGGGTTGCCGGTTTTGCTTGGGGCGTACTCGCCATGGTACGACAAGTGGATGCAGGGCGGCGCGCTGGACGTCCGGCGGATGTTCATGCACAAGGATGCCTACGGTGGGACGGACATCACCTACCCAGAAGGAACCACGTACATTCCAGATCGAGGAGAGGTACCCAATCGGGACATCGCACGAGAGCTCGTCGAACAGATTGTCGCGGGCGGTGTCACCGCGCGGCCGGCGGCGTACGACGAGAGCGGACACGAGCTGTGGCAGCTGAGCCGCGCCACGGTCCCGACGAACCCGGAGCACATCTTGCGCTATCCGAGAGATCTCGATGTGGAGATTTGGCGGGGACTCGGAATCGCCGACGACGTGCTCAGTAGCGAGAGTACCGGTGCGTGGGCAGGCAAACGCATTCCGCTGGCCGCGTTCCTCAACGGGCTCGACATTTGGGTATCGGCCATGTTGCAGGATCTGACCAAACAGATCTTGCAGCCACTCGTGCTTGCCAACTTCGGCGACGTCCGGTTCGAGGTGCAGCACAAGCCACTCGCCGAACAAGGGATGGAGCAACAGGGAGAAACGCAGGGGGGCAGTCCAGGTGCAGCCGAACAGATGCCGCGCATCGATACGTCCCGACAGAATCGCGAACAAAGCGGTGAAACGTCGCCTGTGCTGTCGGGAGTTCAAATCAATGCGGCCACGGGAGTGTTGGCCGATCTGCGTGAAGGTACGGTACCGCCTAGTGTCGCAACTGAACTGCTCACCTCGG
>JALUUK010000565.1 GCA_027021395.1 Acidobacteriota bacterium | reverse complement strand
GACTATTTCATCGAAAAACAGGGGAATTTCGGCAACATCATCACCGGCCACCGGGCCGCCGCGGCACGCTACATCGAGTGCCGTCTGACACCGCTCGCCCGAGAAACGCTTTTCAACAAGCATCTCACCGAATTCCAGCCGAGCTATGACGGCCGCAAGATGGAACCGGTGACGCTCCCTGCGAAATTACCGGTCGTTCTGCTTCTCGGCACCGAAGGTATCGCCGTCGGTATGTCGACTCGCATCCTTCCGCACAATTTCTGCGAGTTGCTCGAAGCGCAGATCCGCCATCTTCAGAAACTTCCCTTTGAACTCCTGCCCGACTTTCCCCAAGGCGGGCTGATGGATGTCTCTGAGTACAAGCAGACGGGCGGCAAGATTCTCGTCCGTGCGCGCATGAAGGCTTCGAAGGACAAGAAGAAGATCACCATCACGGAGATCCCCTTCACGACCACCACGGAGTCGCTGATCGCCTCCATCGAAACCGCCGCCCAGCGCGGCAAGGTGCAAGTTGCTTCGATCGAAGACCGCACCGCCGAAGAGGTCGAGATCGTCTTGCATCTCCGGCGTGGTGCGTACGCGGACGAGGTCATTCCACAGCTTTTTGCCCAGACTCACTGCCAAGTGGCCATCACCCCCGGTATCGTCGTGATCGACGAAAGAAAGCCGCTCGAACTCGGGCCGGAAGAAATTCTTGTGCGTCTGACGAGTCGCCTGAAGCAACAGATCAAGGCCGAACTCGAATTTGAACTCGCACAGCTCGATGACAAGCACCATGCGCTCACTCTCGAGCAGATCTTCATTGAAAACCGAGTCTACAAAAAGATTGAGAACGCAAAGACCCAGAAAAAGGTCTATACGGCCGTGCACACCGGCATGAAGCCTTTCGCCGATCTCTTCGTCCGGGAATTGACCGACGACGATGTCTCACGATTGCTGGAAATCCGTATTCGGAGGATCTCAGCCTATGATATCGCCAAGAATCGTGCGCAGATCGACGATGTGGTCAAGGCCATCGCCTCATGCAAACGGAAGCTGCGTAATCTGACCAAGACGACGATCGCCTTCCTCGACGGCCTTCTGGAGAAATACGGCTCGCTCTACCCTCGACGAACCGAGGTTGCGACTTTCGAAAGTGTCGACATCCGAGAGGTCGCCGCGCAGAACATACGCATGGCCTACGATCCCGACAGCTCGTTTTTCGGCTCGGACATTCGCGGCAGTGAGTTTGTCGTCAATGCCAGCGAGTTCGACAAGATCCTCGCCGTTTCCTCCAACGGCACCTACCGTATTTTCTCCCCCACTCAGAAGAAACTTCTTCCGAAGAAAGTTCTCCACATCGGCGTGCTCGACGAAAAAGAGGGCCAGACGCTGACCTATATCTACCGCGACAAGGACAAGAACCCTTGGGCCAAGAAGATCCACATCAAGGGATTCATTCACGACAAGGAATACGATCTGATCAAAGGCGGGGCCGGAAAGATCGAAAAACTCTGGCTCGGAGAGTGTCAAGACCGCATCCACATGCTTTATGTTCCCGCAAAGTTTCAACGAGTCCACGAGGGCGAATTCGACATGACCGGCCTGAAGATCTGCGGGCTTGGGGCGCGCGGCGTCCGCATGGCCCCCAAGCCTGTCGCACGATTCCGCGTGCTTCGCTGACCGGACTCGTTCGCAACGGAGCGGGCCGGCGGAGATTCCATGACGGTCGCGGCCTTGCGCGGCCGCCTGGCTTTCCTCGCAACCGGGAATCACTCGCAACGATCCGCTGACGGCAGCGATCGCTCGATGGCTTGGTAGACCGCGAGCGGACGGCCGCGGTTGACTCGAA
>JALUUK010000564.1 GCA_027021395.1 Acidobacteriota bacterium | reverse complement strand
AGTCCGCTGCGGCGAAAACGTGACCGTGACGGGCAACGTCCGCCGACGCGGTGGCGACTTGTACGCGGAACGACTCACAGTCCAAGGCACGGTGCAACTCGACTGACCCGTCGTGGGGCGGTTCCATAACCCCGTTGTGGGACGGTCTCATGACCGTACCACTTGACCGACCGAAGGTCTCCCATAAGGCGCAACGATGCCCTACGTTCTGACGGAAGACACGAAACAGAAGCTGCTGCGCATGCTCGACTGGTGGCAGCGCCAGCAGCCGGGGCCGAAAGTCCAGCCGATGGAACGCCGGCCGAACGAGCCGATGGCTGTCCGCTGCGTCCTGCGCGAGGAGCTACACGAAGGCCGGCGCAGCCTCGCCTACGCTCTGCAGCCGTGGCCGGCCGGCCGCGTCGTGTTGATGCAAGTATACGGACTCAATGTACGAGGGACCTTCCGAGTTCACTGGCCGGTCTGGGGGACAATCACGGATACGATCGAAGTCGATCAACCGACGCTCGTATCGCAGACGCTCGAAGACTTCAAGGCGCTTTTCACCGGCTGGACGGTCGAGATCGATGGCAGCGATTATCCGCTGATCCGCGACGACGAGATCACCGTCTGGCGCGACTTGACCGGCGGCCTCTGGTGGATCGGCTTCCAGCAGAACTACTTCGCGCGAGCGGCCCAATGGCCGCAGTCCGCGCCGGCTCCGCTCACGTTCCCTGTCATGCCTCCCGACTCGCGTCTTCTCGCTGGCGATCCGACGGACGCGAAGCAAGCCTGGTCCATCATCGATCAACAGATCGTCGGTACTGCCTACTTCACGACGCTGAACCTGGTGAGTGCCGATGTGCAGCTCCGCGAGACGCTCTGGGTGCCGCCGTTCCAGGAACCGCCCGATTACGATCCGTCCAATCCTCGGCCGCTCGCTGAAGGCGAAATCTGGGTCACGCCGGCCGTCCCGCTGCCGAACGACTCCCCGCTTCGCGCCGGAGCGATCTGCTGGGCCGAATGGCGCGACGGGATCGGGTGGGTTGTCACCGCCGGCGAGGCACGCGAGTTCCGACCGTGGCCGGAGTCCTGACCGATGGCATGGAACTTCAATCTGCCGCGTCCGGCGGCCTATCCGCGACTCCGCTCGCCGGACGGGACAATCCATCACATGCCGCGCCGCTTTGACTGCCTGATCAGCGGCCAATTCGTCCTCGACATCACCGGTAATTGGGACTGGGTCGAGGACGTGGGCGGCTACGTCCTGGACGCCACGGGATACCAGTACCTCAGCAACGGCCAGGTCGGCAGTGGATCGACCGTGATCGATTCGGGCGATGTGACGCAGGGCGGCGACTTCGACAACACGACCGACCCGCTGACGATCGTCGACTTTGGCGGACGGTACCTGCTGGGGCATTACTGGGTCGGACAAACAATCCAGATCGGCTCCGAAAAGCTGCGCGTGGTGACCTACTATTGGCCGGAGATCACATTCGAGCGGGGCGTCGACGGTACGACCGTCAGTCGTCACCCGGACGGCGAAACGATCTGGATTCTGCTGCCGACCGACAGTGAAACGCTCCGCTATCAGATCGTCGCACGCGGACAGCAAGGCGAAACGGAGACGTACCTGCGAGATACCTTGATCCTCGAAAACGGCCAGTCACCCCTGACGCCGTCGTTCGACTCGGGCGTCTTCGTTTATAGCTCGACCAGATGGACGGTTGCGACGGGCTACGGAATTGTTCCTCGCGTGCGCCTTCAGGTTGGTCTGTTCGGACACCAATATGACGTGTTCAACTTCCGCGCGCTGCTGGCGTATCACGTGGGCCTGAGCTATCCGGTCGCGACCCTTCGATACAGCGAGCTGATCCCTGTGCATGCCGATTACACGCCGCCGCCGGGCAATCCGCTCAGTGACTGGGTGCCGCCGTTTCTGCGATTGCGTCCTTGCGACTCGATGTCCCTGATTACACCGCCCGAAAAACAGAACGACGAACCTGGTCTACACACCATGGAGATTACGCCGGTATGGCTTTGACGATCCGAGATTGTCAATTCTTGATCAAGTCGTTCCGCCGCTTCGGTTCCCTGCGCCGGCTGGTGGAATCGATCCTGCTGTTCTATCCGGACGCCTCGATATTGATCGCCGACGATTCGCTCGGCCCGGGCCTCGAGGCGCTGCCAGGCGACGCGCTCTGGTGTCAAAGACAGCCTAACGTACGCTGGTTCCAGCTCCCGTTCGACTGCGGTCTGCCGGCGGCGCGGAATTACCTGATCGGCATGGCCGATCGACCGGTTGTCGTGAATTGCGACGACGATTTCGTTTTCACCGACGAGACGAAAATCGAAAAGTTGCTGGACGTGCTCAATCACGATCCCTCGATCGGCTTGGTCGCCGGCGTCATGCGCCAGGACGGCCGCGTCGTGAACTACACCGGCCAATTCGCCTTTGCCCCTGATGGAGGGACGCGCTCCGTCGCGTCCAGCCCGCCCTGCCGCCGGCTGACAATCGAGCCGAATCCCGGCCCGCCCGAAACTACGCCGGCCGGCACACGCTTTGTCCGTTGCGACCTGGCGTTGAATTTTTTCGCTGCCCGCCGCGAGTCCATGTTGCGCGCCCGCTGGGACCCGCGATTGAAAGTGAGTTGGGAGCACCTCGATCATTTTCTGGAAATGCACCGCGTCGGGAT
The DNA here is from genome assembly GCA_027021395.1 of Acidobacteriota bacterium. Classification (GTDB taxonomy): domain Bacteria; phylum Acidobacteriota; class Polarisedimenticolia; order J045; family J045; genus JALUUK01. The sequence continues at coordinate 2,983 of JALUUK010000564.1, read as the reverse complement.
CAAAGTCGCCTACACGCCGGATGTTGTGGTCGATCACCACCAAGACCGCTCGCCGGAATACCTTCGCTTTCGCGGCCGAAAATCCGAATACACGGATTACGTCCTCCAGAAGTGGCGTCTCGCCGGTCCGCCCAATCACAGCCTGGAGCCTGAACGCTGGCACTCCAGCTCTTCGCTCTCCGCTCTCCGCTCTCCGCTGCCTAACATCGTCGTGCTCGCCATCGGCCACAGCGGCACCTCGCCCTTCACCGCCATGCTCGGCCGCCTCGGCTGGTACCTGGGGCCGGTGGATGAGTACGCGGAGCTGCCGTTCGTGCGCGCGATCAACGACCGGCTCGGCACGTACCTGCGCCCGGGCGAATCACGCGATTCGTTCCGCCGGCACACCGAGCGGTTTCTCAGAGAGCTACGCCAGCCATGGGCGATCAAAGACCCGCGATTCGTGCACACGCTCGGCCAATGGATCAAACTGCTCGAGCCGTACAAGCCGACGCTTGTTTGGCTTCAGCGGCCGCTGGACCAGGTGGAACGCAGCTTCCTGATCCGGCGAGAAGGGACTGTGCGCGACGGGGAAATCGTGTCTCGCGGCAAGACGTTGCGGGAACTCTGGCTGATCTGCCAGGAGCACTACGATCGCTGGCCATGGGACAAGCTGACGGTCTGGTGGCCCGACGTGGCCACCACGTGCGCGACGATCCAGCAGCTTCTCTCTCTGGCGGGTGGCCGGCTGGCCGGCCATCGTCTCCTGGCGGCCGCCGAAATCTACCGCCCCGATCACCGCCCCGGCTCCCCCGGGTGGGCCGCGTGATCGCGTCCGGTCGGTGAGATTCAGAGAGCGCAGAAAAACGGCGGCGTGGGATGCGACGGCCCACGCCGCCTCACCGCTCGGCCCGAGCCAGAGCGGAGGAGATCAGAGTTGCTTGATGTCTTCGGTCTCTTCTGCGATGCGCCGCCAGAGGTCGACGCAACAGTCCGAGGGCGGGTCCTCGGCGCGGAGCTCGGCGACGATGCTCGCCACCTCTTCGGCCGAGTATTCGCGCCCGCGCCCCCAGCAGCAAGAGACGAACCAGCCGCCGTCGCTGAGCGGAAATGCCATGTGATGTGCGCTCGTGTTGATCATTGTTCTCCTCCCGATTCAGACGTGCTGACTGGCCGCAGGGCCAGTTCGGCCAGGGCCAACGCGGCTCGCGTGATCACCTGGCGTTCCTCGGCCGTCAGGCGTGCCGGGATGACGCCGGCCGTCCCGTCCGTCCAGCCGCCGGCTACGCCCAGGATCAGCCGCTGCACCCGCAGATAGCGTGGATCGTCCTCGACCGGGTAGCCGGCGGCCCAGCCGGTCGCCGTCTGGTGCAGGACCTGGGCGACGACCGCGATCAGCTTGTCGTCCACCTCAGGCGCGATCTTGCGCGCCCAACAGATGGCACGACTGATCAGCCCGTCCCAGGGCATGTCGTCGCTCACGCGCTGCCAGCCCTGCTCGCCCGGCGCTGGCATCCCGGTCCAACCGCCGTCGGTCAGAATCCGCCGGCACTGCTCGTCGTCCGGCCGGAATTGGTCGAGGAGCTCGCACAGGTATTCGGCGTCCAAGAGGCCGTGGCGCGTGTCCGTCGCTTCGGCTGGCAGGGCATATTCAGGTGCGTCAAGAAACTGGTCGAGCATCGCCTGATAGTCGCGCCGCAAGGTTTCGACGAGCAGTTCCTGCCGTTCACGATACTGCGGTGCGCGCGGAAAACCCACGCCCGGCGGAATCGGGTTAAGCGAGGTGAGCCACTTGGCGATTTCGTCCGCCCGGCCGACCGCCGCCCAATGAAACGGCTGCTCCCGCTCCCATTGCGAATGGTAGGTGAGCTGGACGGCCGCGTAGGGCTGGCCGCCGTACCCGGGCTCTATCTCCTCCGCCATTGCATCGTCAATGGTCTCGATCTTTCTCCACTCGTAGAGATCGAGCGTGTACCATCGATTCGAATCTGTGCGCTGCGACGAAAAATTCCTCGCCGAAGCGCTTGGGGGGATTTCCACTTTGAGCGGCGGTGATCCCGTTCGTTTGAGAATGATCTCGGTCATTGCATGTCCTTTCTGTTCTGCCGGCACTTCGGCGCGGCCGGCCAACGCCCTGCGGAGAATGGCGCCGCAGGTCGCACGCACAGCAACAAGTCCGCGGTCCGGCCCAGCTCATTGCCTGGGCGAGCGTGCGGGGCCGAGGGGCTCACGGCCGCGGACGGCCCCCGGAAAATCGCGATCAGTCGGCCCAGCGGCGACCGCGCAGCCCGGTCGGCGTGTACTCTCGCTGCAGCCGGACCTCGTACCACGTCGGTGCGGTCGCAATCGCTTCGTGTTCGGGGTGCGTCAGCACATTTCCGCCCCGCACGAACTCGCGGCCGTCGTCGGCCACGGCGACATGCCCGACGAGCTGGTGGGCGTGGCCCGTGCGTTCGCCCTCGATCCGGATGCCAATCCGGTCCGGCAGGCGTTCGGCGCCTGCCGGCAATTGGCCGACAGGGATCAAGAGCACGTCCCCTTGCCGGATCGTCTGATGTGATTGCGCCGTTTTCATCGCCAATCCTCCCATCTGGAAATCTACGGCCACTTGCCTGGCGGGCCGCTCGCCAGCCCCGCGACGGTGCGGGCGGTTGGGCTGCCGGCCGGCAGCCCTCCCGTGCGCATCGTCGATCAAGCTTCGATCGCCGGCTGGTATTCGGACGGCGCCAAGTCGAAGGTCCACGCGATCGCCGCGCGGATGCGGAGCTCGGTCTCCAGTCGATCGACCCGACGCTCCCACCGCTTTTGCTTTCGATTCCACGCGGCAATTTCTTCGTCACTCGGCGTAGCGTCGGGACGCCATGGCCAGTAGCAGCGCCCGATCTGTTCTATGGCCTCCTCGCGGAAGCGGTGGAAGAAATTCGTGTCGCTATTGCCGAATCGCGGCGGCACACGCAGCACGTGCGCTTCGCCCGTCGTCGCGTCCCGCACGATCAGGTAGCAT
>JALUUK010000563.1 GCA_027021395.1 Acidobacteriota bacterium | reverse complement strand
AACGACACGCCCCGTCGGCTGCCGTAGTACTCGCCCCAACGATAGGAGCCAAAAGAGCGGTAATCGCACAGCGTCACCAGCGCGGCCGTCCAGTCCGGCAGGTGCTCGATCCGCTCAATGGTCGTGCGCTCCAGCCGATGGTGCTTGCCACGCTTGCCGGCGAAGTCTTCGCCGGTGCGCAGCAGCTCGTCCAGGTCGCGTTCGGCCTGCTCGCCGATCACGCCCACAGCCGAGACGACCGCCCGCAGCATGCCGTCCGCCACGGGGCCGACCTCGCCGTGAGCGTACCGTCCCTCGATCAGTCTGGCGAGTGTTTGCCGCCCCACTCGGCCAGCGGTGACTCGTTTGCGGAGACGCTCCTCCGCCAGCCGCTCTCGCTCCGCTCGGCGCTCCTGGGCCAGACGCAGCATCCGCCCCGGCTCGCCCCCTCGGGCCTGTTCCGCTGCCTGGCGGTCGCGCCGGCGCTGCTCGCGTGTGGTTAGCCAGGACACAATCTCTTTGGCTGCCGCGCGAGAGCCGGTCGCAGTAACGAGCTCCGCGCAATAAGAACGACCGTCACGCACACAGCGCTCGGCCGCAGCTCGGAGAGACCAATTCTGAAGGACTTTACTCGGAGAAACCGTCGTCATCTCACCATCTCCTGCCGAACTTGCTGGGCGTCGGCAGCCCTGCGGCCTGTTGCTGGGGCGGCCGCTTGCCCCTGCCGGCTGTCGATCCCGGGCGGCCGGCTCGCCCTTTACGCTCGGTTGTTATCTGCTAGTATATTATCGGCGACAGCGCTGTCTGTCAAGAACTTGCTAGCAGATTTTGTCGGATTTTCGAAAAAACTCCCGGAGGCTCGGATGCCCGAGAAAACGACGCTCGAACAGGTGATGCTCTACCTGCCGGCGGAGCTTTTGACCGCCGTCGATCAAGCGCGCGGCGAAGAGAGCCGCAACCGGTGGATCGTCGAAGCGATCGCCGAGCGGCTGGGCCGGCCGGAACTGGCCGAGGAGCTCCGCCGCCCCGGTCGGCCGAAGAATCAGCCCGAGGAATGCAAATAGCATCCAGCCTCGATCCGCCGCAGCACGTCGCCGTAATATTCCTGCTCCCACTCCCGCCGGCCGAATTCCGTCCCTTCGTCGCCCCCGAGTCGTTCGACGCGGATGCGATCCCGGTCCCAACGTCCGCCGCCGAGCATCGCGTACCAGGGATGCACGGGCAAATCGTAGCGGGCCAAGTACGCAAACACGTCCTGCGCCGACCAATCGATCAACGGCCGGCACGCTCGGTAGGTCATCGCGCCGTGGTACCGGCCGGAAATCTTCCGAGGGCCCGATTCGTCCGCACGCACCCCGGTGGCATAACGGTCCGTGTCTGCGAGTTGCTGACAGGCTGCGCGGAGCATGCTACTATCGTCCGACCACATTTCGAGCTTCATGTAGAGCGGATAAGAAAAGCGCGAAAAGAAGGCCGCTGCGACCTGGTCGATCTCTTCGACGACGAAGCTCGGCCTGAGCGATCGGTGAAACCACCACGGCATCCCGATCTCTTCACGCAGCACCCAACATAGATGAGCCAAGACAACGGAATCCTTTCCCCAGGAGATGTTCACGTAAAATCCGCCCTGCCGGCTGAAAGCCAGTAATCGCTCTTTTGCCTTCGCGATCTTCTTGTCAATGCGTTTGGCGTGCTCTTTGTCAGCCCGCTCAAGAGCAACCCAGAGTTCTAGATCAGCGGCTGTGTGACGACAGCTGCGAATCAGCATGGCACGACTCTCTCCACGTACCGGTCGGGGTGCCAATAGGGCGGCTGAACGGCGCCGAAGTCGGGGCGGTAGCCGATCAAATCCGCTGGCAACTCGTCGCAATCGGGAAGCGGCCGCATCAGTACGCGGCCGGCCTCGCTTGGCGCGTACCAACTGTAATCCTCGTCGACATACTCCGCCTCCCAACGGGCCACGACTCCATAGCCCTGCGACCGTTTTTTGCCCAGCGACTTAATTCCGCGCAGCGCGAGCAAAATCGGCCGGCGCTTCGCGACGCAGAACCAGACAATGCGATCCACCGGCCGCACAATGAGCGGCAGATGATAGCTCTTGTAGACGCTGTTCGTGATCGGGATCACCTTTCGCTCGCCGGGTGCCAAGAGGTCCGCGTATTCGACCGCAAGGCGTTTTCCGAAATGCTCGACGTGCTCTGGCGCTGGACCGATAATCGGCGCCGAACAGGCGGGGACTTCCAGGCCTCCGATCCGCCGCAAAAGCATCGGGATGTGAATCTCGCCGAACGGGTGCACTGGCCCGTCTTTCCGAATGCGGTACAGTTTTCCCTCGAAGACGGCCATCTGGTATTCAATCAGCGCATCGAGCATGGGAAGGTCGCCGGCGATCGGCGAGGCGAGGTGACACGTCACCTTGAGATAGGTCGGCTTTTGGCTCATCCCCAGGCGTCCTCCAGCCAGGCTATCGCCTTCTTTTTGTTGTCTCTCACATATTCAACGTACTGCCGGCAAAGTTTTTTCTGATTGAAACCATCCGCCAAAAGCTGCAGAAGCAGCCGGCCATGTCCTCTGGCGGCCATGCCGCCGATTGTTGCACCTGCTTGCTGCCAGAGCCGCAGCGACCAAAAGAGCGCGCCGAGTTCCAGCTCGCTCGTATGCTTGAGCACAAAGCCGTGGGCGAAAACCGCTCCACGCTGGATGCACTGGCCGTTGATAATCATCAAGTTGCTGTCCTCGATAACGGCGTCGTCAGAATTGAGACCGAGCTTGGCCGCGTCCCCGCGCGTGTATTGATATTCGGAGACGAACGTTTCGGCCGGATACAGCCGCTGCGCCGGCAGATCGCCGAAGACATCAC
>JALUUK010000562.1 GCA_027021395.1 Acidobacteriota bacterium | reverse complement strand
TTCGCCCCGACCAATTCACTTTCTCCTTTCCTTCGAGATCACCACTCCTTCGCGATGGGTGGGCTGCAGTGAGTCGAGGCTCGTTCGCCGTGCTTCATCAGCACTGACTCGTTGTCGGGGCGAATGGTGAGCGCCGAGACGTCTTCAAAAAGACATGTGATGAGCACCGCCTGATCTCGCATGCGAATGGGCGCACGCGGGATGGGGCATGCGCGCCCCATCTTTGATGCAGGCGATGAAAGAGAAGCGCGAACGAGAAGGAAGATTCCTGCCGAAGAAACATGCGAAGTCGAAGGAATCCGCATCGACTCAACGATGGGCAAGAAGGCGAAGCAAGAGCGAGCCAAGACGTAAAAAGCGTAAACGTTGCCGCAAAACCGAGGCTTTAATGAGACAGTTGCCGGAAGACTCAAAGCATTGCGCTTCGAGAATCTCAAGGTCTCAAGAGGGGGGGAGGCCTCGAAACCTTGATTACTTCCGGCAACTGCGCGTATGTTGGCACCAATTGGGCTCGGCGTCCAGAAAAAATTTTCTCGAAACAAAGATTTTGCCGAGCGTAACCCAGCGTGCCGACTCATCCGCAAAAAACGAAAACGCTATGAACGAAACGCCTCATGATGCGAGCGGGCTGCGAGCAAGAATACGGAGCCTCGGCATTCTCAATGCATCACACCGAATGCCCTGATCATCTCCCGCGAACTTTCAAGAACCCGCCACAAGAGATGGCAACGACGACGCGAGAGCGGTAGGGAACAGCGCCGCAATGAAGTGGGAAAGAGGGCCAAGGAAGCTTCCATGCGAAGCTAGATCAAACCGTTCTGCTCGATGATTCGCGAGTACTCTCGTCGGCAAAACGCCGTGACGCAAACTCGATCACGTGCGGCCCGCAATCTCATGGCAATGTCGTGCGCCCGCTCTTGATCTCCGGAGAGCAGCGCACATTCGCATTCGAGGAGACCTACGGAAAAGCCCGTTTGCGGATCCTGCATCGCCTCGCTATCCGAGGAAATACGCGCAACATAGTCCTGGGCACGGGGAAGATCACCTTGCACCAAAGCGAGGCGTGCGCCGATCTGCAGAAGGTATCCGGCGATACGACTAGCAGGATGAATTCCGGGAATGTCGGCCACTTCATCGTAGGCGCTTTCGGCACGATCGAGATCCCCGGCCTCGACTTCAACCATCACCCGATAGCCACGCAGTCTCAGATCTTCCTGCGGCATGGATACGCGCCCGGCAAAGTCCAGCCCCTCGTCGGCATGACGTCGACATGCTTGCCAATCCAAGGAGAGCCAAGCCCATCGTCCGGCCGCGACGTGGAAATGGACCGCGAGTTCGGGGTCGTCGTCGAAGAGCGAACGGTCGACCTGCGCGAGGTGATGCTTCGCCATTTCGAAACGACCGAGCCCCGCGAGCGCGGAGCCGATGACGACGTAGACACGCGCACTTTCGCCCGGCGAAAGCCGCTCGGTCGTCAGGGCCTCTTCGGCGTAGTCTCGAGCGAGCAGATAGGAGCCCGCTTCAAGGCAGAGAATGGCGCTCGTCAGCAAGAGTCGAGACTGCTCGATCACTCGCTCTTCGGCCTCGGCCTGCCGAATCCCTGCAAGGCACAGATTCAATGCCTCGGTTGGACGCCCCGAATGAACGAGGTTCTCGACCTTCTCGAGAAGCTTCTCGTAGGGGGGGATGGGTCCCTTGATCGCCCGATCCGCGGTGGCTAGGCTGTTGAGCAGACGAAGATCGGCGTGAGTCAGCAATGCGAAGGACAGGAACTTCTTGACGGTTCCTGGTAGCCCACGCGTCTCTAGATTCGCAACGAACTCCCGCGAAATCGGGGCGGGCAAGGACTCGCTCATCTCGGCTAGTTTCTGCTGTGTGACGCCAAGCGAGCGCCTCAGATGGCGAATGTGCTGCACGCTCGGTCGAAACCGCCGTTGTTTGGGGGATTTTGCTTTCTTGGGGGGTCTTTCTTTCATGCGCTGGGGGGACACGCTGCCTCCGGTCCTAGGTTCGGACTTCGGCCCCAAGATGCCCGGAAGAGTCCGGGTCAAGGCACCTATGATCCGCGGTGTAGCCACCATTCTAGATCAAGAAACACGCCGTAGAAAAGTGCGGAAATCGGCACAGCAAAAACCGGCTCGATCGATCCAGGTCGAGCCGGCTCCCTCCCATCTCGCCACGCCCTGCTCCAACCCACAAGGCACAAGGAGCCCAAGGGGGAAGGAAGCGCGTTTTCCGCTCTCGAACGAACAGCAAGATTGTACAACTTTCCACTCATTATGCAAGAGATACCGCGCACCGATGCCGTGTTTGCGCCGAGCAGCCTCATCGTTCGTTCCGCGTGGACATGAGCAAGCCGGAAGAAAGGTCAGCAAGGCAATGCTGGTAACGCGGACGAAGGAAGTGCAAAAGCGCAATATAAGCATAGAGCACGCGCATCCGGAAAGGCGCCTTGCCCGGGATGACCTCGCTCGGGGCCTTTTCTAGGCCTGCGAGGCGCAGGGAGCAGGCGAGCACGAGGCGCTCGAGCACCTCCTCCCAATCCCGGCCTTCTTCTCGCAGGTGAAGCTCCAAGCAATAGCCGACCCAACGATGCGTTCGCCGTGAACGATATCCGCAGCAGCGAAGAATCTCCGGGATCCGTTTTTGTCGTTTCGCGGGCATCGGCGGGCATCTTAGCCCGTATCATGGGCTCATGCCCTCCCGTCGCGTCAGGCTGGATGTGGCGGAGTCGGTCGGCTGAGGAGATGGGGTTGAAGAAAAGTGGAGATACGGCTCGCGGCTTCGCGCTGCGGCGTCAGCGTATGGTCGACCGCCTGCGGAAGGATGGGATCGGCGATGAGCGCGTGCTCGAAGCGATGAGGCGAGTGCCGCGCCATCTTTTTGTGGCGGAGGCGCTGCGCACTCGAGCCTACGAAAATATCCGACTGCCGATCGGACAGGGACAGACGATCTCTCAACCCTGGACCGTGGCCCGGATGAGCGAGTTGTTGCGGGTCGAAGAGGGCGCACGCATCTTGGAGATCGGGGCGGGCAGCGGCTACCAAGCCGCCGTGCTCGGTGCCATGGGGGCACGGGTCTTCTCGGTTGAGCGGCACGCGCCGATCGCGCGCCGGGCGGCAAGAATCATCAAGACGCTGGAATACTGGTCGGTGAGCATCAAGCATTTCGACGGAACCTACGGCTGGGCGGCCGAAGCGCCCTACGATCGGATCATCGTCACGGCCATGGGTCCGGAGGTACCGGAGCCGCTCACCCGTCAACTGCGCCTCGGCGGACGACTGGTCATGCCCCTGTCAAGCGGCAAGGATCCCCGCTTGGTCGTGGTGGAAAGAGAGACGGAGCGTTGGAAGCGATCGGACCATGGATCGGCATCATTCGTGCCGCTGATCGGCAAATATGGATATGAACGGAATCCGACACCGGACCCCTGAATTCCACCTGCTCGATGGCTGGAGAACATGTCCCGAGAAGATCTGATGGGATATGAAGAATTGGTCGGGGCGAGAGGATTTGAACCTCCGACCCCGTGCTCCCGAAGCACGTGCGCTACCAGGCTGCGCTACGCCCCGACCCGAGGAAGCGAGAACGGTAGCGGAGTGCCGAGGCCCTGTCAATCCGCGGGAAAAGCTCGGCACGACCTGCCTGAAGCACGGCGGATCTCTTCGGACACACACGAGATTTCGGGTGGATCGCGCTCGCCCCAAGACCCATCTTGACTTTGGTCTCGATGATTCGGGGACCCTCCAAGGAGAGGGCCTCATGACGATTTCAGGAGAGTCCTTCCGTCGGTTCGCAACTCGAGAAGGACCGTAAGGAGCTTCGCATGAAGAGATTCGGAGGCGTATTCGGCCTGATACTCGTCGTCATCGCTGCGGCGATCATTCTCTGGCTAGTCGGAGAGTCCACCCGCCAACTCGCCCCCTCGCTCGAAAGCACGTCCCTGCAGATGGAGGACGATGGCCTGTCCTCCAACGACGACGGCGCCGATGGTGGAGAACACCCCAACCTCGAGCAGATGCAAGCCGCAACGACCGCCCACGCTCAGCGTGTGCAGGATGCTTTGGAAAACACTGATTAGCCTCTGGAGATGATGCTCTTCCGGTCCTGAAAAGTACGTGACAGGACGAGCACTCCTCTCGGGAGGCACGGAAGAGAAGACCCAAGGTCCCATATGTATTCGGCAAGGGATACAGAGGGCGCTTGGGAGTGTCATTCTTCACGCTCGCCCGAGGCGAAGATCCGGGAATCGCTGCGTTCGCCCGGCTCGTGTGCAAGAATCTGGAAACGGCGCTTCCCGATGAGGAAGTAGCGACGGCGGAGATGAACGGAGATCCCGTCTTCGGATGCTGCTCTAGCCCGGTTCATGAACGATCCGGGGGACACCGGCTTCCCGCCGTCATCGTGGATACGAGACCAACCATAGAATCCGGAAGATCTTTCACGAGTGAACCGTTGCGGTCGAACCTCTCTCGACCGGCAGAGATGTACGATGCCGACATCATTCGAAGTGAGAACTCGCGCCATTCCGGCCTTCCTGCTCGCAGGCCTTCTTTTGCTTTCACCCGCCGTGGGAGCGGGGGGAGAACGGGAGAGTGCCCGCTACTCCGACGTGTCGCGCGTCTACGCCATCGGCGACGTGCACGGCGCCTTCGCTGAACTCATGAAAGCTCTGAAGGCGATCCCTCTCGTCGATGAGCAAGGCCATTGGAGCGGTGGAGACGCATACCTCGTCATGCTCGGCGACCTCGTCGATCGCGGCGACGATTCCCGCAAGGTTCTCGATTTGTTGATGCGCCTTCAGACCGAGGCACGAAAAGCCGGCGGCAGGGTCCATGTCGTCATGGGGAACCACGAGGTGATGAATCTTGTGGGCGATTTGAGGTACGTAAGCACCGGTGAGTTCGCAAGCTACCAAGACATGGAGAACGCAGAAGAACGCAAACGCGCAGCGAAGGCGTTTCGGCGTGTGCATCGCGACGAGAGACGCTTGTCGAGACGTGCCGCCAAGAAGCTCTTTGAGGCCAAGCACCCGCCGGGGTTTTTCGGCCATCGGCGGGCCATGTCGCTTCAAGCTCCTTACGGCAAGTGGCTGGCGGAACTCCCCCTGATGATCATCATCGATCGGACCGTCTTCGCACATGCGGGGGTTTTGCCGATCATGGCCGAGGCAAGCATCGACGACGTAAACGAGCGCTTCCGAAATGAAGTGCTCGAATATCTCCGCTTGCGGGAGAACTTAATCGAAGCCCGTTTGCTCGAGCATTGGACGAGCAAGGGAGATAGCCACCGCTTGGTCCGAGCTAGACTTCTCGAACAGAGACCGCAGAAACCGTTCTCCAAAAAGCAACTCACGCGCATGGCGCATCGTTTTTTCGAGATGAGTACGGCTATGCCTTTCGACGGAGAAGGACCTGTTTGGTACCGGGGCAACGCGAAAAACATCGGTCGTGAGCGAGAAGTTCTTTCCACTACCCTGCGACGCTTAGGCGTGGATCGAGTCGTCGTCGGGCACACTCCGACACCGGGCCACGTCGTCGTCGAACGCTTCAGCGGCATGGTTTTGATGATGGATACCGGCATGTTGCGTGATGTCTACGACGGCCAAAGTTCGGTCTTGGAGATCAAAGGTGACGAGATCAACGTCATCTATCCCGAGACAGGAGTTCGCGCAAAACCCTCGAGTGAAGCCGAGGCCCGCGCACGAAGTGATCGCGCATCGCAACGACCCGACGAAGCACTCGAAAATCGGCTGCGCACCGCATCGGTCATATTGAGCGAGGATGTCGGTCGCAATGTCTCCAAGGCCGAGAAGCCACTCTTCGCAAGGAGGGAATGACCGCCCACACCGTCTTCCAGACGGTAGACGAGGAGATTCAAGGGGGATTCCTTCGATTCTCGCTCGGCGTGACCTCGTTCTCGAGATTCATCGTTCGGCGCCCTCGCGCGGCGAAGCAGAAAATGGCGATGGACTCGGAGCCGATTCATCGCGATAATGCGACGCTTCCCGCAGGCGCGAAACGCTGCGCTCGAATGCTCCGAAGGGCTTTTTGAAGGATCGCCTTGTCTAGCGCGGGCCTTCGACGGGAAGAGATAGATAGCGGGAACGATTTGGAAAGGATCGCGCTCGGCCGAGGCCGAGCGCGACCTTCGGCGCTCGAGGGAGTCGGCATGCCGGTCAAGCGATTCATCGTCAGCGGAGTGGTGCAGGGGGTCGGGTTTCGCGCCTTCACGCGAACCTGCGCCGAGGCTTTGGGGATCTCCGGTTGGGTGCGCAACACCGCCGATGGCCGCGTCGAAGTCCATGCCGAGGGCAGCGAAGAGATGCTCGCGGAACTCGAGTTCGATCTTGGCCGGGGCGCTCGCTATGCGAGGGTGGCTTCAGTGGAAGGTCGAGAAGTTCCCGGCGAAGAGTGCGACGGCTTCGTCATCGCAAAAGAGGAGACCTAGCGTGAACACGAAATTCGACGTCAAGAACCATGTTCGCGACATCCCGGACTTTCCCAAGGAGGGCATTCTCTTTCGAGACATCACGCCCCTTCTTCTCGACCCGAAGGCCCTAGCGTGCACCTTGGACCTGATGGAGTCCTGGGCCGCTGCGCAGCACCCCGACCTCATCGTCGGCATCGAATCCCGCGGTTTCATCTTCGGCGTTCCTCTTGCCGCAAGGATGGGCCTCGGCTTCGTTCCCGTAAGAAAGCCCGGCAAGCTTCCGGGGAGCACACTGAGCGAGCAATACGCGCTCGAGTATGGCGAAGATGCGCTCGAAATCCATGAAGACGCCATCGACGACGGTCAGCGGGTACTGCTCGTCGACGATCTCTTGGCTACGGGCGGGACGGCCGCCGCCGCCGGACGGCTGGTCTCGCGGGCCGGCGGCCGTGTCGTCGGCTCGCTCTTCGTCATCGAGCTAGCCGACCTCGGCGGGCGTCGCTTGCTCGAAGACCAGGAGGCGCACGCATTGGCCGTGTACTAGCCATGCCGAGTCGAGCGGGGTCGGCTCGTGCGAAATCGGTACCTCGAAGAGGCATCCCCACGCAAAGGGAGAGGATCGTAGTATCGTCTTTCTTCCTTCATCGGGGGCGACGCCTCCCCAAACGGGCCCGTAGCTCAGTGGATAGAGCAGTGGATTCCTAATCCAAAGGTCGCAGGTTCAAGTCCTGCCGGGCCTACCACTTTTCGTCGATCGAGGCGCCGCTCGGAAATGAGCGATCGAACAGATCGCCGGGCCGGGTCGAGCCGCTTCGACTTCCCCACCTCGTCGCGAAACCGGCACCGCCAAAGGTGTTGACCAAGATCCGGCGGAGAGGCTAGGGCCGTGGCTCGCTGCGGCCATCTTTGAAGTCGTTGCTGAACGTGCTATCCTCCGCGGCTCGTTGGGTTTGCTTTCGACTAGAGCGTGGTGTGCAGGGAGCTTGGCTCCGCCACCCGATCCTGTATGCACTCGTGGGCCGCCGGCGAACTCTTGGAGAGAAAAGACGATGCAAGGCTCGGAACGAAAACAAATGAAGCAGGACGAATTCGTCGACGGAGCGGTCCGCGTCGTGGAGTTTCTCACCGAGAAGAGAAAACCCGTATTGATTCTCGTGGGAGCTGTGCTCGTCTTGGTCATCGCCGGTTGGAGTTATCTCAAATGGAGCGATGCTCGAGCCGATGCAGCGGCCGATGCTTTTGCCAAGGGTCAGATTGCACTTTTCGCTCCACTCGCCGGAGACGAACCCCCAAAACCGGATTCACCGTTCACGCCGGTCTATGCCGACGGCGTGAGCAGAGCGAGAGCTGCTGCCGAGCGTCTCGAAGCCGTTGCGAGCGGTTCCGGCCCGCTAGCCGACCTCGCCGCCTTTCTACGCGGCGTGGCACTGCTCGACGCCGGCGAGACGGAAGAAGCCCTTCCACTTCTCGAATCGGCCCGGGAAGCTTTCGCCTCGGACATCACCATGGCGGGAACGACTCGGTCGGCGCTTGCTCGCGCATACGAGATTCTTGGGCGCTGGGATGATGCGTTGGTGATCTGGGAAGAAATGCGTGACACCGAAACGGATCAGACGCCGTACCCGAGAGATCTCGTTCTCGAGGGTTTGGCTCGTGCGGCGGAGAAAGCGGGGAAGACGGAAGAGGCACGGATCGCCTACCAATCCATCGTCAGCGAATATCCGAATTCCCCGGCAAAGGCCCGTGCCGAAGCCGCGCTCCTGCGGCTCTAGCAGAGAGGCCCGGCCGACTCCAAACCAGCCGACTCCAAGCCAAAATAGACACCGGAATGGGCAGACACCGGAATGGCCACCCGTCCGGTCCCATTCCTACCGCGCGGACTCCCGATCGGGAGCATTCGGCATCAGCGCGATCTCACTGCTCCGAATACTGGTCGTTGAGCTGTCGCAGATATTGCGGGTTGGTGAGTTGGTCGAGATCCGGCGGATTGAAGACGATGTCGAGTTCACCGATGCGCTTGGGTGAACGGCGCCCATCCTCATTGCCCACGTCATCGACCGCTCTGACACGGAAATAAGTGA
>JALUUK010000561.1 GCA_027021395.1 Acidobacteriota bacterium | reverse complement strand
CGGTGGATGAGTTCTTCGTGCAATCGGTGACGGAATTCGACGGATGCAAGCTGGTTTCAGCCGCAAAGGGGGATCTCGATCTGGATGTCGGCGAAGGCGATGCCTCGGAAGAAGAAGAGAAAGAAGATAGCGGGCACTTCGGCCCATTCGTCGAGTTTCTCCAAGAAAAACTCTCCGACAAAGTCAAAGGTGTCCGGATATCCAAACGTTTGACGACTTCACCGGCGTGCTTGATCGGGGACGAGGGCGATCTTTCGCCGAGGATGCAGCGATGGCTTTCCCAGAACAGCGAAGCCGATGCACCGAAGCGTATTTTGGAGATCAATGCCGGGCATGCCGTGCTCTCGAAACTGCGCACGCGCTTTGAGGCAGATCGCTCAGATCCACTTCTAGATGAATACTCGCAATTGCTTTACGACTATGCATTGCTCGCCGAAGGTGCGCCTTTGCCCGATCCGGCACGCTTCGCGCTGTTGTTGAGCGAATTGATGGTCAAGGCGCTCTGAGCGAGACGGCGTTTTCGACGAACGTCTTGCGAAGAGCGTGCGATTCGCAGGTTTCGGGAAGCCTTCGGCCTCGCTTCGCAGGAGCTATGGTGGCACTCATTCTTGGGCAAGTCCTAGTCCTAGCGGCCGCTCTAGCGGCACCGCTGGAAATTGAGGTGCGCGCGCGCGCCGTGGCCCCCGGCGAGCCGGTTCGCTTCATCGTGCGCTCCGAGGCTTCATTGGCGAGCCTCGAGGCGCGTTTTCTCGGTCACCCGCTGGTGTTTTCCAAACTGCCCGGTCGAGGGGAAGAAGCACAGCGGAGGTGGAGTGCTTGGTCCTCGGTGCCCTTGGGTACCTCTCCGACGGAAACCGTCGTCGAGGTGCGCGGGAGGACGACCGAGGGGCAAGAGGCCTTGGGCCTTCTCGTGGTCGAGGTCATCGCCCGCGATTATCCGGAGGAGAGACTCGAGGTCGCATCGCGTTTCGTGCAGCCATCGGCCGAGGCGCTTCGGAAGATCGAAGCCGATCGCGAGAAACTCAATCGCGTCTACGCGCGTCGGGGCACACCGCGTCACCGGGAAGGTGTATTCCTGCGGCCGGTTCCCGGCCGCCCCACGTCCATCTTCGGAACACGACGCTTCTTCAACGGAGAGGCGCGGGATCCGCACCCCGGCCTCGACCTCGAGGCGGCGACCGGGACCGAAGTTCGCGCTTCAGGGGATGGCGAGGTCGTTCTTGCGCAAGATCTCTACTACGCCGGCAACACGGTGATCATCGATCACGGCCAGGGGCTGTTTACGATTTACGCCCACCTCTCTCGAATCGATGCGGTGGAAGGTCAGCCCATCGCACGCGGCGCGGTGTTGGGGCGATCCGGTGCGACGGGGAGGGTTACCGGTCCGCACTTGCATTGGGGAGCCAAGTTCGGAGCCGAACCTTTCGATCCTCGGGCGCTGCTCGATGCAAAGCTCTTTGCTCCTTCGAAGAGTGTGCGGTAGAAAAACGGGTCTCCATATCCGGGTGTTCGCATCGCGGGCTCCGCTGTCGTCGGCGGTCTCGACTGGCGGCCTAAGTTCAAGAATCGCAGGAAGTTGTTTTCTTCTAGAGACAAAACCTGCCGACTGGTGGGCAGGAAGCCGAATGCCCCCTAGCACCCTCATCTATACGATGGAAATGCGCGGGTGCTTGCATCGGCCCGGCCGACCCCCCTAAACTGCGCGCGCCTTTCGCCGCAGGGCCTGTTCTGATTCGCTTCGGCTTACGGTCTCCGGCACGGCGCCTCCCGCGGCGGTCTTCGGCACTCGCTCCGGAAACGACGAGAGGTTGTTGGCTCGCTTCGACGAGGAGCGATCAGGCCGCGGGATCGCGGCAGGGAGCTAGGCATGACGGACACGACGAACCCCGGATTCCCGGGGAACTCGCAAGAAGAAACATGGTTCGGTCATCCAAGAGGGCTTTTCTACCTCTTCTTTGCCGAGATGTGGGAGCGTTTCTGTTTCTACGGGATGCGCAACATTCTCGTGCTTTACATGATCGACTATTTCCTTTTTCCCAAGGATGAAGCGCAATCCGGTCCCTATGCCGCCTATACGGCTCTCATCTACTGTGTAGCACTCGGCGGTGGCTATCTCGCCGACAAGTACATGGGCTATAAGAAGTCGATCATGTTCGGTGGGATCTTGATGGCCGCCGGGATGTTCTTGATGCTGGCGAACAACGAATTGCTCGGCTTCATCGGGATCAGTGTGAGCAAGAGTTTCGAACTCGTCTTGTTTTACACGGCGCTTGCCACGATCATCGTCGGCAACGGCTTTTTCAAGCCCAATATCTCGACGATCGTCGGCAAACTCTATGCTCCGGGTGATCCCCGTCGAGACGGCGGCTTTACGATCTTCTACATGGGAATCAACATCGGAGCTTTCGTGGGGGGGTTGGCCTGCGGTTGGCTGGGAGAGCAATACAGTTGGCCCTTGGGCTTCGGTCTCGCGGCTCTCGGAATGCTCTCCGGTGTCTTGGTCTTCGGCTCAAAAGCCTGCAACAAGCACTTGCACGGACATGGAGATCCTGCCGATCCCGTGCTCGCCAAGAAATCCTTTCCTTATATTTTCGCCGGCTCTCTCATCGCCATTCCGGTTTTCTACTTCTTCCTGACCCACTCGGCCATCGTCGGCACGATTCTCGGAGTCATGCTGATCGCCATGGTCATCCTGATGTTGGCGGTGGCATTTCGGGAGACGAAAGAACAGAGGGAGAAGATCTTCGCTCTGCTCGTACTCTTGGTTTTCAACGTCATGTTTTGGTCATTCTTCGAGCAGGCCGGTTCTTCGTTGACGCTCTACGCCAAAGAGAACCTCAACCGGAACATATTCTCCTGGGAGATGCCCGCGTCCTGGGCGCAGAATTTCAATGCGCTCTTCATCGTGCTGTTGGCGCCGGTGCTCGCGGGTCTATGGGTGAAACTCGGGCGCATCGGCAAGGATCCTTCGATACCGATGAAGTTCGCTCTAGGGTTGGCGCAGCTCGGTCTTGCCTTCTTGATTCTTGCCGTGGGCGGCCGGATGTTTGCGGTCAACGGAATCACTCCGCTGATCTTCATCGTCATTCTCTATCTGTTCAACACGACCGGTGAGTTGTTCCTTTCTCCCGTCGGCCTCTCGATGGTGACCAAGTTGGCCCCTCCACGTCTTACGGGCATGGTGATGGGCGCATGGTTCCTTTCCATTGCTGCGGCGAACTTTCTTGCCGGACAGATCGCTGCGATGACGGGAAGCGCCAATGCCTCCGAAGGTCTCGGAGCGGTTCCCCCCGAGGAAAGCTTGAAGATCTACTCGGATATCTACCAGACGTCTTCCTACTTCATTCTCGGCTCGGCTTTGCTGCTGATCCTCTTGGTTCCGCTGCTCAAGAAGTGGATGCACGGCGTCCGCTAGCCTTCGCTCGGCGGACGGACAGATCCTTCGTTTGATTCGAAGCGATGGAACCAAGCGCGCGACGGACTTCCGTCGAGAGCAGGCGCGCCGTCGGCAGATGTCGCCCGCAGACCAAGACCCGATTCTCGCATTCGGCCGAGCGAATCAGCAGGGCTTGCCGGAAGGGGAGGCAGAGTGTTTCGAGCACCGTTTTCCACGGCAAGTGGGGGAAAGGCAAGATGTTGAAGATCGCGACGCCGCGGGGCTTCAGGCGCTTGGCGATCGTCTGCGGCAGGGGATCTAGGCTGAAATCGGGTTTGAGCGACCCTTCCGGGCTCGGAATGGAGAGATCTTCCAAGATGCAGTCGAAATGCCGGCTTCGCGTCCGCAGCCATCTCATGGCGTCGGCTTGATGAACCCGTACCTCTCCGGCCCACCGTGCGGAGATCTTTCGGAACAGAACCTCGCCCTTGCGAGACAGGTCGACTGCTTCGATCGGGTCTGTGCAGCCCATGGCTCGCAGCGGCGCGACGACGCCGCCGCCGGCAAAGCCGAGCATCAGCAGTCGCGGGCCGGGAGAAAGGCAGGCCATCAACGCTGCAAGCACATCGAAGAGGTCGTGAGTCGGAGCGGGTTCGTTGCGCATTTCGGATAGAACGTCGCCCGACTGAATCAAGCGCAATCCACGCGTGGTGTCGACCACACGGAAGTCCTCGAGGATTTCGCGTTGCACACTCCGGCTTGTCGTTTGCCGCTGCTTGGGTCCGGATCTTCGGCTCATGGCGGTGTTTCCTGCGTCCTCATTTATCGCCGGCGACGGAGTGATGCTATCGTGACGGCTGTTCCAGCGTTCCGTCGCGAGACCTAGGAGGTTGCGCGGTAGAAAATCTAGGGCGGGCGAATCGTTCATGAAGAATTCGAGTTAGGGAGTCAACGTGGAACATCTCATTCCAGAGTCACTGGTTGCCGGTTTGCCGCAATGGGCTCTTCTGGCGATCACCGCGGTGGCGATTTTCGTGCTGATCAAGGGCGCCGACTGGCTAGTCGATGCCGCAGCCAGTTTAGCGCGTCGTGCGGGAATCGCCCCCGTCATCGTTGGCGCGACCGTCGTCAGTATCGGCACGACCAGTCCGGAGGCGGCCGTTTCGGTGATGGCGGCTTGGGCCGGGCAGCCCGGCTTGGCGCTGGGAAACGCCATCGGATCGGTCATCGCCGATACGGCTCTGATATTCGGAGTTTGCTGCTTGTTGGTGGAACTGCCGGCGGATCGCTTCATTCTTTCCCGGCAGGGATGGGTGCAAGCGGGATCGGCGGCCTTGTTGGGTGCGGTCTGCTACGGGGCTTACGCTGCTTCCGGCGACGAGGCCGCCATCGGGCGCTGGGTCGGGGTTGCGTTCTTGGCTCTGCTCGCCGGCTATCTCTATCTCTCCGTCTACTGGAACAAGCAGCACCCCACACCGGAAGTGGAAGATGACGTCGCCGCTCACGCCGCCCACACCGACACCGCGATCCCTCTTCTGCTGCTCTTGGGCCTAGCCGGGATCATCGTAGTCATCCTTTCCTCTCGTGTTCTCATCTTGTCGGTGTCGGAACTCGCGGCGGTTCATTGGCACGTTCCCGAGGTGGTGATCGCGGGGACGTTGGTCGCTCTCGGAACGTCTCTTCCTGAATTCGTCGTGGGCTTGACCAGCGTCCGGAGGCGCCAATATGGGCTCTTGGTGGGCAATGTCATCGGAGCGGATGTGCTCAACGTCCTCTTCGTCATCGGAGCTTCGGCCGCTGCGGCGCCGCTGCCGATCATCGACAAGGCGTCGGATATTCCGGCTATCGCCTTGCTCCTTCACTTGCCGGCGATGCTGTTGATCTTGGCCATGTTCAGAGTCTGGATCGCCATGGCCTGTCGGCGCGGGAGATTTTCGCGATGGATGGGCATTCCACTGGTGGCTTCCTACGTGCTTTACACGGCTACTCAATACCTGCTGTAGGGGGCCGGATCGCTGACGATCGGCTGCGATTCGGGTCAGTGGGATTCGCAGAGGGGCGCTTTGGTGCTCGGCAGCACTTCGCGGATCGTGCGGCGCAGAGCGGCGAGTTCGAAAGGCTTCGGCACGAAGGCATTGCAACCCGCCTCGAGAACGTCGTCTTCGCAGACGGCGTGTGAGTAGCCGGTCAAAGCCACGATGGGTGTGAGTGATAGATCGGCATGGCGTCTCATTCGGCGTACCGCATCGAGGCCGTCGATCCCCGGAAGACGCATGTCGATCAGGATGAGATCGGGCTTTTCGCTGCGAGCCCTGCGCACGGCGGCGCGCCCGTCTTCTTCCGTAAGGGCCTCGAAGCCCATGGTGAGAACGACTTGGCTCAGCGTTTCGAGTACGAGAGGGTTGTCATCTACGATCAGCGCGCGGAGCAAACTCATGCCAAAGCCTCACTTCCAAAGCGCGTACAACGACGTGTCATCTACATCGTAGTCCCTCGCAGAAACCCGGACCATCGCTATCGCGCACGCAGTCGGGAAATAATTCGCTTTGTGTCTAGAGTTTGTCGAAACGCATCCTCTTGCTCGCCGTGACGGCACGACAACGCGAGCGATGTCACGCACCAAGAACCCGCGTGTCGAATGGGGGCGTCACCATGCGCTGCCGTCGGTGCCGAATTCGAAGAAGGGGAAGAAGGGTATTTACTCTTCGATCGCTTTTCGGCAATAATCTCCGCTCCGCTGCGCTAGGGTGCAGCCGAGGAGACCTCGATGGCGTCAGCTCCGACTCCGCTTCCTGAGGCCCGGCCGGCAGGCCGAAGCGAGCGGAAAGATATGTGGTGGATTCAGCCGCTCGCTGTTTTCCTTGGGTTGAGCTCGTTTATGCTGTATTCCACATGGGCGGCATTTCAGGGCGAGCACTATTCCTACCAGAACTATCTCTCGCCATTCTATTCTCCGGAACTCTTTGGTTCGTCCCATCATGCTTGGTTCGGGCCAAAGCCGAGTTGGTGGCTGGACTGGCTCCCGTGGTCTCCGGCTTTTCTGATCCTATGGGCGCCGGGAGGTTTCCGTTTCACCTGCTACTACTATCGCGGGGCCTACTACAAGGCCTTCTGGGCGGATCCGTGGTCGTGCGCGGTCGGGGAGCCGCGCAAGAGCTACCTGGGCGAGCGTTCTTTTCCCCTGATCCTGCAGAACATCCACCGCTATTTCCTCTATCTCGCCATGGCCTTCTTGGTTTTCCTCTCCATCGATGTTTGGAACGCCATGTGGTTCGAGGATCCGACGACCGGTGAGCAGGTCTGGGGAATCGGCGTCGGCACCTTGGTCTTGCTGGTCAACGTGGTCTTCCTCGGCGGCTATACGCTCGGCTGTCACTCGTTGCGGCATCTGGTGGGCGGGGGATTGAACGTGTTATTCGATCGGCCGATTCAGCGGAAGGCGCATTCCTGCGTGAGCTGCCTCAATCGGCGGCACATGCTTTTCGCCTGGATGAGCCTGTTTTGGGTCGGATTTTCAGATCTCTACGTCAGGCTTTGCTCGATGGGAATCTGGGTCGATGGGAGGATCCTCTGATGGTCGCTCTCGAACGCCATGAGCACGACGTATTGGTCATCGGGTCCGGTGGGGCGGGTCTGCGCGCAGCGATCGAAGCATCTTCTGCGGGGGCATCGGTCGGTCTCGTCTCCAAGTGCCTGCTCGGCAAGGCGCACACTGTCATGGCCGAGGGCGGTATCGCGGCCGCGCTGGCGAACGTCGACGAACGCGACGGCTGGGAGACGCACTTTGCCGATACGATGCGCGGCGGTCAGTACCTCAACAACTGGAGAATGGCGGAGATTCACGCGCAAGAGGCCCCCGATCGCGTGCGCGAACTCGAAAAGTGGGGGGCGGTTTTCGATCGCACGAAGGAAGGGAAGATCCTCCAGCGAAATTTCGGAGGGCATGCTCATCCGCGCTTGGCGCATGTCGGAGATAGAACCGGGCTCGAAATGCTGCGGACGTTGCAGGACCACGGCATCCACTACGGCGTCGAGGACTATCAAGAGTGTACGATCACGCGCTTGCTCAAGGCCGATGGCCGCGTGGTCGGGGCATTGGGATACGACCGGGAAAGCGGGCGCTTTCGCGTTTTTCATGCCGGTGCGGTCATTCTCGCGACGGGAGGTATCGGGCGCGCATTCAAGGTCACCTCCAACAGTTGGGATTGCACCGGGGACGGGCACTCTCTCGGCTATCATGCCGGTGCCGAGTTGATCGACATGGAGTTCGTGCAGTTTCACCCGACGGGGATGGTTTGGCCTCCGAGTGTTCGCGGCCTGCTCGTCACCGAAGGCGTACGTGGTGAGGGAGGAATTCTCACCAACTCCGAGGGACGTCGCTTCATGTTCGACGATATTCCCGATCTCTACAAGCATCAGACAGCCGACACGCCCGAGGAGGGTTGGCGCTACGTGATCGGAGATCGCGATGCGCGGCGGCCGCCGGAATTGCTGACTCGGGACCACGTCGCGCGCTGCATCGTACGTGAGGTGAAAGAGGGACGCGGCAGCCCTCACGGCGGGGTATATCTCGACGTGTCCTGGCTCAAGGAAAAGATCTCCGATGCGCCGGCCCATATCAAGCGCAAGCTGCCGGCCATGTACCACCAGTTCAAAGAGCTTGCGGGCCTCGATATCACCGTGGAATCGATGGAAGTCGGACCGACGACGCACTATGTCATGGGTGGGATTCGTGTCGATCCCGAGACGCAGATGTCGTGCGTTCCGGGCCTTTTCGCCGCGGGAGAAGTGGCTGCAGGTTTGCATGGGGCGAATCGTCTCGGCGGGAATTCGCTGTCGGATCTCGTCGTTTTCGGGAAGCGGGCGGGAGAACATGCGGCTGCCTTCGTTCGCGACAACGGATCGGCGGCGATTCGCGAAGAGGAGATCGAGGAGGCGGTGCGCGAGGCGCTCGCGCCTCTCGATCGCCAAGACGGCTCAAAGGACGCCGGTCCCTATCAGCTTCAATTCAACCTGCAGGATCTTCTTCAGGAGAAGGTTGGGATCGTTCGGGAAGAAGATGCGCTTTGCGAGGCGATCCACGAAATCGAGACCTTGAGCCGAGCCATGGATGACTTGGCGGTCAACGGTCATCGCCAGTTCAATCCCGGAT
>JALUUK010000560.1 GCA_027021395.1 Acidobacteriota bacterium | reverse complement strand
ACAGCTCGCCCTCGGAGAATCGCTTCGGGACGGAGCCGCCGGCTGGTTCCTGATCTCACGCGTGCTCGGCATCGGCTACGTGCGCCTTTTCCCCGGTGGATTCATCGCGCTGCGCACCTACTCCAATCTTCCGCTGGTCGAGCGACCTCTTACGTCCGAGTCGTTGAACGACCGGGGACTTGACGTGGGGCGGGACCGTCCGTAACCTTTGCGATCCACGAAATTGGGGAGTCGTCCAACGGCAGGACATGCGGCTCTGGACCGTAGAATCGGGGTTCGAATCCCTGCTCCCCAGCCACTTCGTCGGACCGGCTCTTCGATCCTTTGGGGTTCTCGAGATCGTGGATTGCTGGGGAGTCGTTCAATGGCAGGACAGCGGTCTTTGGAACCGCGAATCGGGGTTCGAATCCCTGCTCCCCAGCCAAACCGCCTCACCGGTTGGCAATTCCCGCCCCGGTCTTTAGTCTCTGATCTCTCCCCGACGAGCCTCCCCTGATGGATACTTCCCCAGCCGCACATCGTCGCCTGCTCGCCGCCCTCTCGCTGGTCTTGTTGACTGCGTCCGAGCTGATCGCCAAAGCCGATGAAGTGCTCTCCGGCGTCATTCGAGTCCCGGTCGGTGCGGTCGTGGTCGATGCCCGCATCACTTGGATCGGCGGGACCGAGGTCGTACACAGCGACGCGCACGGGCGATTCGAGATTGTCGTACCCGCGCTGCCGGGTGATCTGCGCATCGAGCATCCGCTCTTCGAAACCCAAGACCTGCGCGTCGAGAACCTCGACCCCTTGGAGATCGTACTCATTCCCCGCCCGATTCTGGCCGAGGAACTTTCCGTCCGGCGCTCTCGTGGAGGCGATCCCGGTTCTCCCGCGAGCATATCCTCCACGCTCGTCGACCCGGAGGAGAGCACGACGCCGCCGCGGGCGCTCAGCGATCTGCTCAGCGGCTCGGCGGGCGTTTCGGAAAACGGCCAAGGTGGACTTTTTCAAGTTCTGTCGATTCGCGGCGTCTCCCGCCAACGGGTGCAGACGCGTGTGAGTCAGATGCGTATCGTCAGCGATCGTCGCGCGGGCACCGCCGCGTCCTTCATCGATCCCCTGTTGGTGGCCTCCGTCGATCTGATGCGTGGACCATCGTCGACTCTCTACGGTGCGGGCGCACTCGGTGGAGTCATCGAAATCGAAGCGCGTCGTTTCGGCGCTCTGAACGTCGATAGTGGATACCTCAGCGCGGGCAACGAGAGCTTCACACGCATCGGCTGGGGTAACGAGAACACCTCGCTTGCTCTGGCCTATCGACGTGCGCAAGACGACCGTGCGCCGGACGGCACACGGAGGTTTTCTCGCTTCGAGCAAAGCTCGGCCGTTCTCGAGCATCGCTGGTCTTTGTCCGATCTCGAGATGAATCTTCTGGCCATCGCTTCGCTCGGTACGGATATCGGCAAAGTCTCCGCCGATTTTCCCGAGCGAGAGACTCTTTATCCCCAAGAAGAACATCTGCTCGTAAAACTCGCCGTCACTTCGAAGAACGCGCCCTGGCGCGCCTTCGCCTACGCTCACCCGAACCGCTTGGTCACCGAGGTGGATCGCAAGGGCCGATCCTTCAGCCGCGTGACGAATCGCGCTTTCGATCTCGGTGGAGGATGGCAACGCCGCTTGGAAGCATCGGAGCGCATGTCCTTCCGCCTGGGATTCGAATACTTCGGCCGTCGTCGTGTCGATGTGGACGAAATGAGCATCGACTCGAGCGACCCGACACCTACCGAGCGCGTTCAGCGACCACTCGACGGCGCACGGGAAGACGAGTGGGGCGGCGTCGTGGCGATGAACTGGCGCGCAGCCGAGCATCTCACCCTCGAAGCCGGGCTGCGCCTGATTCGTCTCTCGCAAGACAACGGCGGCGGAGGACGGGTTGCGCAAAGCGATGTCGGCGGCTTCCTGGGGCTGGTGTTCCCGCTGAGCGCGGGTTGGCAAGCCACCGCGGCGGCCGGCAACGGCCTGCGCTTCGCGAGTCTCGGAGAGCGCTTCTTCACGGGCACCACCGGTCGCGGTATCGTCACCGGCTCCGTCGGGCTAGCACCCGAGCGCTCGAGAACTTTCGAGATCGGCATGCGCCGGCTCGGCCGGCGCTTCGTCATCTCCTCTTGGCTGTTCTCGATGACCATCGACGACTACATCGAACGCGTCCGCGTACCCGTGCTCCCCGGCGAGATCGACCAGTTCACCTTCCGCAATCTGACGGCGGGAACCATTCGCGGAATCGAAGTCGAAGCCTACTTGCAAATGAACGATCGATGGTCCGCTGCTTGGTCGGGACACCGCATCGACGGCCGCGACGACGGCGGCCGTCAGCCGCTAGTCGACGTTCCGGTCGATCGCCTGCGCCTGCGCCTGCGACGCCAGAGCCCGCGCTGGAATCTTTCGATCGAAGCCGCCTACCGAGGGGCCAAGAAAGACCCCGCCGACGGAGAGTTCGTCATCGCAGATGCGACGATCTATTCTGCTTCTCTTGCGGTCTTCCTTCATGAGCAGTGGACACTCGGCCTTTCTTTCGACAACCTCACGGACGCATCCTACTTCCCTTCCGCCGATGACAAGGCCGTGCGCTCAAGCGGTCGCAGCATCGGTCTCTCGATCGGGTTTCAAGGTCGAAAGGGCTCGCCTTGAACGCCATTCGCTTTCATCAGGTCGTCCCCGAGCCGCTGCGGGAGGTGCTCACCTCGACAGGAGAGGTTTGGGGCGCCCCGGAACGGATCTTCCCCATCGGCGAACCGGCGACCCTGATCGCTCCCTCCGGCCGGGGAAAAACCACCCTGCTGTCGCTGATCTACGGGCTCAGGCATGACTACGAGGGTCGAATCCTCTTCGACGATCAAGATCTAAGATCGATGAGCGATAGACAGTGGACCACTCTAAGGCGCGAAAAACTGTCGATGGTATTTCAAGGATTGCGACTCTTTCCTTCACTGACGGCTTTGGAGAACATCCTTCTGAAAAATCGTTTGACGGATTTCAAGAGCGAGCAGGAGATACGCGAACTCATCGACGCCGTGGGTATGACGCCCCTTCTCGAGCAGCCATGCGGCACGCTCTCCTTCGGGCAGTCTCAGCGCATAGCCATCATTCGTGCGCTTTGCCAACCTTTTTCTTTCCTGTTGCTCGATGAGCCGTTCAGTCACCTCGATGCTGAAACACGTGCGCAATCGCGAGCGATCATCATGCGAGAAGCGGCCGAACAAGAAGCTGCCGTCATCCTGACGACACTCGATGCCGCCCTAGGACTCGGAGAAGGACGCGAGGTGCGACTGTGATGCTGCTGCGCGTGCTTTTTTCCCGGGCCAATCCGCTGCACCTCGCCGCCGGCGTAGTCGGCTCTTCCGTCGGCTTGATCCTGCTCCTGCTGGCGATTCAGCTCAACGGTGACTCCCGCGTTCTCCTTTCCCAGCGAGCAGACTTTCTCGCCCCTGAATACATCGTGATCAACAAACCGGTCTCCTTCGGCGGAAAGAACGGTTTCTCGCCCGAAGAGATCGAGGCCATCCGTCACGATGCTCCCGTCGACGCCGTCGTCCCCTTCGGTGTGGCCCGCTTCGCGGTGCAATTCGAGCTGAAGACCATCTCCTTCATGAACAAACAGCTAACGACGATGGCGTTTCTCGAATCCCTCCCCGATGCCTATCTCGATTTCGCCGACGAGAATTGGAGATTCTCTGCAGAGGAAGCGGAAGAAGGAAACCCCGTCGTACCGCTGGCGATACCGCGACACTTCCTGACGCTCTTCAACTTCGGATTCGCTGCTTCGCAAGGCATTCCCGCGATGTCGGAAGAAACCGTCAAGTTCATGCGCCTCGACCTGAAAGTCGGTGCACCCACTTCGATGCGCACCTTCCCCGCAAAGATCGCCGGAATCTCAGACCGTCTGAATACGATTCTCGTTCCCGATTCCTTCCTCTCCTGGGCCAACGATCATTTCGGCTATGACACGATGGCCGATAAAGATGCGACGCGCCTGTTGCTCGTCGCTCCGGATCCGTCGTCACCGAAAATCACCGAATACCTCGAAGAGCATGGCTACGAGGCCGCCTCGGACAAGGTCAAGAACAGTCGACTGACGCTCTTGCTGAGAATCGCCTTTGCCGTTCTCGCCACGGTCGCCGGCGTGATCATCGCCCTTGCCTTCTTGGTTTTCGTGTTGGCCTTTCAGCAGTTGATCACACGCTCTCGAGAAGAACTCAGAACGTTGCTTGCCATCGGCTACTCGCTTCGCTACTTGACGGGCTACTATTTCGGCCTACTGCTGGCGATGCTGATATCGATCTTGGCCCTTGCCTTTCCGGCGGTGTCCGTCGTCAAACATCGCATATACGCTGCGATGATCGGCTACGGTTTCGAACACTTTCCTGCCGGATTGTCGTGGAACTTGGCGCTCGTCGGAGTCGGCCTCGGTGCCGGACTTCTCCTGCTGAACACGATCATGGTACGGGCTTCACTGCACCGATTCGTTCGCGGCGGCTGAATCGAAGGCGTCGAGAGCCGCACCGACATCGACGGAATACCCTGCATCGCCGAGGCCGCCGCAGATGGCCTCGATGGTCCTTCGAAGCTTGGCCGGATGGAAGAGCACGTCTCCCATGTGGCCGACGCGAAAGTAGCGATCGGCCATCTTCGGATGTAGGCCCGGTGCGACGACGACTCCGCGCGCCGCGATCTTGGCGCAAAGCGTCGCGTCGACGCCGTCGGGATAGCGAACGGCCGACAGCGTATTGGCGGCGATCTCTTCCGAAGCCGGAATGATCTCGAGGCCGATGCTCTTCCAGACTGCGCGCATCGCATGTCCGATCCTCTCATGACGATCGAACCATCCGTCGAGGTCGCGCGTCATCGCTTCGAACGATGCGTCGAGCCCCATGATCAGCGAGGTCGGCG
The DNA here is from genome assembly GCA_027021395.1 of Acidobacteriota bacterium. Classification (GTDB taxonomy): domain Bacteria; phylum Acidobacteriota; class Polarisedimenticolia; order J045; family J045; genus JALUUK01. The sequence goes on along the minus strand of JALUUK010000560.1, from coordinate 3,612 downwards.
GAGTCGAAAAATAGGCCTTCTCCCCGGCTTCGTAGGCATTCATGATCGGCAACCAAGAAAGGAAATCCAGGCAGAGCGGCGGCGGGCTCCCGAGTCGTCGTCTCGCATCCATGGCCTTTTCGGAAAGCATCAGCAAAGCGACTCCCGGCGCGGTGCCGAGCACCTTCTGCGAGGCCGTCAAGACCAGATCGGCGCCCCAAGCGGACATCTCCAATCGCTCGCCCGCCGTCGCGCACACTCCGTCGAAGACCACCAATGCGCCGTGCTTCCGCCCGACTTCCGCCAAGCGCTGCGCGTCGACCCGCACCGCCGTACTGGTGTCGACATGAGTCGCAAAAAGAACCTTGGCCGCATCGCCGGCCGCGCTCAAACGCCCGAGGCGCTGATCGATCTCATCGACTTCGGGGTGAGCCCCCGGATCGGCGGTCACTTGCTCGACCCGGGCCCCGCGTCGGCGCACCATCTCGGCCATACGGGACGAGAAAAACCCGCTGTTGACGACGAGTGCTTGATCTCCGGGCGCCAGCAGATTGCATACGGCCATTTCCATGGCGATCGTTCCGCTTCCGGGAACGAGCATCGGCACCGCCGAAGCGTCCGCCCCCCAAACGGTGCGCATCGCGCGTAAGCAACGAGCAAAAGCTTCCACCAGTCCCGGTGCCAAGTGTCCCGGGGGCGGAGCCGCCGCCGCCGCGAGAACCTCAGGGGAGACCTCGACCGGCCCGGGAATCATCAACAATGGTCTATCGGACACGAAGCGCCCTTCCCTGCGAGCCACGCTCGAACGCTTCACATTCTACGACAATGAATACATGGAGGCCTGCTTCGAAGATCCGGAACGAAGCCGGTCACGTCGAGCCCGACATGCGGGATGGGGATGCGTGCGCTTGCCGTGGTATTTCGCTCGACTTACGAGGTAGCATGCACCTTTGCTAAGGGCATGCACCTTCGCTAGGGTCGGCACTCACCGACTCTTGGCTCTGAGCCTTACGGAGGGTATCGCGCCCCCCTCTGCGCGAGAACCTCGGCCTCTCGATTTCGACCACCCAACCACGTCCGAGGAGGAAAGCCGATCGCATCGACTCACCGCATCTCGCGCCTCGGTGACTGCGAGCGCCCCATTCAGAGACACCTCGCTACCGAAGAAGTGCAAGGATACACTTCACCGAGCCTCATTTCCACTTTGAGTGTCATTTTTTACGACGAGAGCGCGCTTTTCCCGAGAAAGCATCGCAAGCACCTCGTCGAGCGATGGGCTCAGCGGTTTTCGCGCCGTTAGGAGGGGGTTCGATCTGAAGCTGCACTGAGACGATTGAGCATGGCGCAAAAGATCTGCGCTTGATGCTCGGCATCCGCATCGGCGCGATGAAGAGTTCGCTCGGGTTGGGGCGCAACCTCGAGCTTCTCCGTCATGTTCTCCTTGCCCGTTTCGAGCCACGAAACTCCCAAGAGCCCCATCGCCAGCGATTTCGTATCGATTCCCTTGTAGCCGAAAGGGTTGCTCAGTCCACACCACGCATAGTACCAAGCGATCATCATCCAATCGAAGACGGCCACGTGGCCGACGAAAACCGCTTCCGTCTTCGGGCGCTTCGTGCGCTCGACGAAGTCGGTGAGCATCTTCATTGCCGTCTTCGGTTCGAGTCCGTCCCTTTCTAGACGTTGAAGATCGAGTTGGTGGATCGCATTGGCTTCCGCGATGTGACCGGCAAAAACCGGACGCAGTTCGCAGTAGATCGTCTCTCCTACGGAAAGTCGGCCCTCGTCGTCCGGCAGAATGACCGTCGCGCCGAAACTGAGCATGTTGTAGAGACCGGGAACCGGCCCCGAAGCCTCGACATCGATAGAGTAAAAGGTTTGCCCCTCGTGAAAACTCTTCATGGCTCGTTCTTCCTCGTTTCTTCCGATGTCTGCGGCGCCTTTGCCCCGCGATGACAAGTACGAAATAAGGCGGCGTACAGGAATCGTTGACCTAGACGTTGCCCAAGATCGAAGATGCGCCTGAACGACCGTCGATCTCCGAATCCGGGTAGGAGTCGACGCAAGAGCGCATCCATGACGACGGCGAGCTTGTAGGTCCAAGCTCCGGCCCATGACAGTGCTCCCGCGACTCCGGCATAGAAGCGCGCGCCACGCGTCGTCAATTCGTATTTTCGATCGCCGGTGCGGAACGCGACGACGACGCCGAGAATATCCTCGGCGGGGATCTCGTGCAGATCGAACCATGGGCGTGCATCGCCCTTGGCGCGGATCGCCCCCGAAGGCCGTCTTTGGAGGACTCGATGGACGATCGGCCGGGGAAAGCCGGTTTCTTCGTCGTGAAGCCGACCGACGAAAATGACGATGGCTCCCCACGCCGGCCGCCCCTCGATGCGCTCCCAACTCAGAATCTCACCCCCGCGAAACAGGGGCGCCATCGACTGCGTCTGATGCGACACGGGCACTTCGCCACGAGGGAGCGCTCGGAGCGCCTCGACACTCAAGCGCCGCAAGGCATCGATCGTACGACCATCGACCGGAGGCTTAGCTGGAGATTTCATGTCTCGTCCGGCGCGACGCTAACGCGCCACGGCCTGCGAACGAACTTGACGGATCACCGTGATCTTGATGCGACCGGGATAGTCGACCTCCGACTGAATACGCTCGGCCATATCGTGTGCCAGCAGAGATGCCTTGTCGTCGGAGATTTTCTGCGAGGTGACGATCACGCGAACTTCGCGGCCGGCCTGCAGCGCGTAGCACTTGTCGACTCCTTCGAAGGACTGCCCCATTTCCTCGAGCTTGGTGACCCGCTTGACATAGTCGGTGGTCGTCCGCCGGCGAGCACCCGGACGCGCGCCTGAAAGCGCATCCGCCGCAGCCACGAGCACGGAGATCGGATGGATCACCTCGCAGTCCTCGTGATGTGACTCGATGGCGTTGATCACGACTTCGGGTTCGCCGAACTTGCGACCGAGTTCCCCGCCGATCTCCGGGTGCGTACCCTCACGCTCGAAGTCGACCGCCTTACCAATGTCGTGCAGCAAACCGGCGCGCTGCGCCAGCTTCTGATCCATGCCGAGTTCCGCGGCCATGATGCCGCAGATGCGAGCCGCTTCCTTGACGTGCTCGAGCACATTCTGTCCGTAGCTGGTGCGATAACGCAAGCGACCAAGATGGGCGACGATTTCCGGGTGGACGTCACGCAGCTTGAACTCGCGGACGGCTTCTCGACCCGCGCGCAGCATTTCCTGTTCGACCTTCTTTCGCTGCTGCGTGACCACCTGCTGAATCTTGCGCGGATGGATCGCCCCGCCATCGACGAGTTTTTCCAAGCTACGCCGAGCGATCTCACGCCGAATCGGATTGAAACCCGAAATCCCGACCTGCTCGGGATTGTCGTCGAGCACCAGTTGCATCCCGGTGAGATTCTCGAAACAGCGGATATTCCGCCCTTCGGCCCCGATGATGCGCCCCCGCATCGCCGAACCGGAGATCTTGACCCACGAGACCGTCCGTTCGGCCGAGTAGTCCGACGCGAGACGCTCGATGGCGAGCGCGATGATCTTCTGAGCGTCACGATCGGCCTGCTTCTGGGCCTCTTCCTTGACCTCACGCACCATGGCCGCCGCA
>JALUUK010000559.1 GCA_027021395.1 Acidobacteriota bacterium | reverse complement strand
AACCCCACCACGTCGATGTGCGTCACGCCCGCGTACCGGCGCTCCGCCTTCCCCTTCGGCCAGCACATCAGCTCCACGCAGTCGAAACCGGCCGAGGAGGCGAACTTCACGACTTCTTCGAGTGACAAATCGGCGAGAATGGCACTGACGAATCCGAGCTGCATGGCATTCAGCATACAAGAATCGCCGCCGCCGGAAAACCCATCTCCGGCCGGCGCGAATCGGCTAGGCTGTAAAGTTATGGCCGAGTACCGTTACTCCGATATCGCGAAGATGATCGACCATTCGCTGCTCAACCCGACGCTCACCGACGCCCAGCTCGAGGAAGGCTGCCGCATCGCCCGGGCCTACGACGTCGCCAGCGTCTGCATCATGCCGTACTATCTGAAGCGCTGCGCCGAGATCCTCGCCGGCTCCACCGTCAAGCCTTCCACCACCATCGGCTTCCCCCACGGCGGCCACACCACCGCCGTCAAGCTGGTCGAGACGAAGCAGGCCATCGCCGACGGCGGCGAGGAGCTGGACATGGTCGTCAACATCAGCAAGGTCCTCAGCGGCGACTGGGACTACGTCCGCGACGACATGCGCGCCGTCATCGACGCCGCCCACGACGCCGGCCGCAAAGTGAAGGTCATCTTCGAGAACTGCTACCTCGAGCGCGACCACAAGATCCGGCTCTGCGAGATCGCCGGCGAATTGAACGCCGACTGGGTGAAGACCTCCACTGGCTACGGCACCGGCGGCGCCACCATCGAAGACCTGAAGCTGATGCGCGAGCACTCGCCCGCTCACGTCCAGGTGAAGGCCGCCGGCGGCGTGCGCGACCTCGACAAGCTCCTCGAAGTCCGCGCCCTCGGCGTCACCCGCGTCGGCGCCTCCCGCACGGTCACGATTCTCGACGAGTGCCGCAAGCGCCTCGGTCTGCCGCCCATCGAGGCCGGCTCGGGCAGCGCCCCCACGGGCTACTGACGCCCGCAGCCGGTCACTCTTTATTCGTTGTCCAGCTCGATCCCCGGCCCCCTCCGGTATCTCCAGATACTCGTGCCGGGCTTCGATTCGCTGCCGGGTGATCCGGTCCCGCAACGTCGTCTCTTCTTCGGCGACGAACTCCACGATGAACGAGTTGGGCACCGAATTCAGGAAGTGCAGCGCCGCGGCGACATTGATGTACGTCGTGAAGCCGTGGTCCACCGCCGGCAACCCGCGGTCGGCCGCCAGGCCGGCGATCTTCATCGCATCCCTCCGCGTGGCCCCTCGCCGCTCCGCTTCCCCCGGCGATCCTCTATTCCCCTGCCAGCTCCTGCGCCGCCAGCACGTCGAAGATCCACGACCCCCCCGCCGCGCACCCACCGCTCGCGCTCGATCTCGAACGTCGCCTTCTAGCCCTGCACCCGGCGCGCCCACGCCTCCCGCAATGGCCTCCTCGGGCCGCCCGATCGGCGAAGGTCAGGGCGCCCCCTTTCGCGCCGCATCCGCAATCGGCTTCGCGTCCTCGGACGCCTCTTAACTCGGCGCAGCTCTCGAGAGCACATTCTCCGCCGCCTCGGCGAATCCATAGCGCCTTCGCAACTCTTCGCGGCCTCGCTCGCCGAGTTGAAACTGATACTCGTCAAAAGCTTTCTGTGGGTCTTCGTGGTGCTTGACGTAATATCGAAGAACGCTCGAGCGCCGCTCTTTCCAGGCCAGCGATGGAATAAGAAACAACTCGGACTCTTGGCCGTCCACGAACCAAACGATAGCTGCCAGCAGGTTCTTTCGCGGCTCGAACTTGGCACGAGGAAGCGTAATTAGACCGGCCCCGCGCGCGGACTTCACTTGTACGTCGAAATACCGGTTATCGGCGCTACCGATCGCGAAGTCTATTCCTTTGTCGTCGACCTCGGCGGTGTAGACGTCGAATCCAAGGCGCGTAAACTCCATCTTGACGAAGTACTCGGCATACCGTCCAAGTTGCAGCTTGCTCAAGTTACCCCATTCGTATCGGCTCCTCATCCCCATCCTCGTGTACGATTCTAGTCCACCTGAAGGGAACCCTCCTTACGCCGCCGCCCAAGGAGGCCCGACCATGGTGAGCCGCCCCACCGGGGGCCGCAACTCCCAGCCGACTTCGCGATCGACCTGGGTGATTTCTGACTCCTGATCCCACCTACTCGACCGGAAAGGTGACCCGAGACCGGTCTTGAGCACTCGTCGAGGCCCCCGGCCGGCGATCTCCTCCGCACCCCCTTCTATCGGAAACCTCGTCTCGGCGCCAGAGGTCGCTGTGCGTAGTGCCGAGACCGCTTTCCAATGGGTGCCATATTTCGGCCCGTATCGGCGGCTTCCCGGTTCTTCCCGAATCCGGTAGCCGCGTTCCTGCCCGTGGTCCTCTGACGCTGCTGGGATCGTACAGTCCACCGAACAGCGCTCGCCGAATCCGGTATTCCCCTAGCCCAGCAGCCCGTTGCGAAGTTCTACCAGCCGCACGGCCGTCTGCCGGAAATCGCCGTTTCTTCGGCGCGCTGAACGAACGCTCACAGGAGAATCACACGATTGCCGTCCTCATATAATATGGAGTGCCCGTTAAAAACACAGGGTTGACGCGAGGTCACGATCCGGATGGAGCTGGCAGAGAAATCACGCGCTCTACTGCGTTTCTTGCAAGCTTCTGCTGCTTTGCGACGGAAGCGGGTCGTCGCTTATGGACCTACTGACAAGGTACTTTGGTTCCACGAGATTCCGCAGGACCGGCCGGAGTGCCGGTCCCCCTTTTTCCCCGGCGGGGCCGAGGAGCCGCTCGACCAGTGGCTCGAGATTGTGAAACCCCGGCGTCCCGCCTGCCCCGCGGTCCCCGCCCTTCTGAAAGCCTGGGTTAACCCCGAGACGCTGGAAGACCCGAGCAAACAGCCGGATCTGCCGCCTCGAATCACGATTCCGCCTCCGAACGGTTCCGCGCAGCCCTCCGAAGTCATCGAGATCGAAGACCATCCCGAGGTTCAAGATGCGTGGCTCGAATACCTGGTCGACGAGTGGGAACCGTGGTCCCGCAAGATGCTCGAGTATCAGCGGGTCCAGCACGTTTACGGGACCGTAGATTTTATGCGCCGCCGCCTCGAGGAAACCGAAGAGCTCTACGAATTAGTGCTCGCGATAGGCCTTGTTCAGTGGAGGGATCCGGACGGGCAAACCATAAAGCGTCACCTGCTTACCGCCCCCGCGGAAATCACCCTCGAGGCCGCGCGCGGGATCTTGACGGTCACTCCGGCTGCTTCTTTCGAAGGGTTCCGTTACGAACTCGACATGCTCCCGCAGCCGCCGAACCTGCCGGAGGACGAATTGACCGACGCCCTCGACGACCTGGATATGGAGGCTTGGAACCGGCAGAAAGTCGCGGCGGTGCTTCGGATCATTGCGAACCGGGCGTCCGCATACGCCCAGGTGCACGAGGAGGATTGGGAACCGCTGAAGCAGTCCGACCACGTGCTTCGGGTGGTCTATGCTCCGGCCTTGGTTCTCCGGCAACGCCGTTCGCGGGGCTACGACGAGCTGGTGAACGGATTCATAAGCCTGGCCGAATCCCCTCGAACCCTGCCGCTGACATTGCCCTGGAAACGCTTCATCCTCGAAGGCAGCCCGTCCCCCGAGCCTGAGAACGACTCTCCCGTCTGCGAACCTCGTTTTCAGGAAACCGAACGCTTGTATTTCCCCCTGGCGACGAATGATGAACAGCGGCGAATTGCAGAGGCTCTCCAGCGGACACCCTACGTGCTCGTCAAGGGTCCGCCCGGAACAGGGAAGAGTCGCACGATCGCGAATCTAATCTGCCATCTGCTTGCGACGGGAAAGCGGGTGTTGGTAACTGCCCACGCGCCTCGGGCCCTGACTGTGCTGCGCGACCTGTTGCCCAAAGGCATCCCTGACCTTTGCGTTACGGCAATCGGCGCAACACGGGAAGATCAACGGTTGCTCGAAGAGAGCGTGCACCGCATTCTTGCCCAGAGAGACCGCTGGACGGGTGAGACAGCGGCCCGGGAAAAGATCGCTCGCCTGGAGGAAGAATGCAGGCGGCTCGAGGCCGAGCGGGCCAAGATCGACCGCCGCCTCCGCCAGTTTCGTGAGGCCGAAACGTATAAGCACAAGATCGCAGGAACTTACGAAGGCACGGCGGCGCAGATCGCCAGGCAGGTCGATCAAGACCGTCATGCCTATGACTGGTTCCCAGAAGTGCAGTATGAAGATGGGCTTTGTCCTCTGACCTCGCGTGAGTTAGCCTTCGTCGCCGAGTTCCACGTGACGCTTACTGACGAAAGACTCGGCGAGCTCCGTTTGACAACTGACGCCGCGGGGCTTCCTCCGCCCGAGAGCTTCGATGCCGCGGCAGAAGCTGAACGAGCCGCCTGCCGCAAGGAATCTCTCCTTGCCGCCCGAAATGTCCCTCGGGAGAAGCTCGCGGTCCTCGAAAGCCTCGGAGATGAGGAAATTGGGGTCTTCTCTGACTTTCTCCATACGATCGATCGTTCCGTGGAACGGTTGCGCCTCGGGTTAGGGGACGCCGTGGAGGAGATCGCCCGCGACGTTCTGGCTGAGCGCACGGATGTCTGGCGTTCCCTGGCCGACGAGCTCGCCGCGTTCGTCGAACGCGCAGAAGATCTACTGAAACGGTTGGGTTCCACTGAGGTAACGGTTCCGGCCGACTATGACTTGGGACGCCTACAAACGGATGCCCGCAGGCGTTTCGAACATCTGGTCAGCGGTGGATGGAAGGGCTTTTGGGTCCTGGCGCCGAGCGTCCTCCGTCAGACCCAGTACATCGAGCGCGAATGCCGGGTAGACGGCCGCCCCGTTCGGGACGTGAAGCAGTTGGAAATGCTGCTTACGTTCCTCGATTGCAAGTCTGTTCTAGAACAGTGGCGCCGTGCATGGCCCGCTCCTCCGCGGCTCAAGGGAGGAAGCTTGAATCGGAGTACGCGCGAGTGCGCTGAGATCACGCAGGACTTGAAAACGCTGATCGACCTTCCCTCCGACGGAAATGCCGGCTCTCTCGCGCCGGTATCACACTCGGAAAGAGTAAGACTCCACGAAGCTTCCTGCCGACGGGAGTGGCTCGACGCAGCCGAACTCGAGCTGGCTCGGCGCGCTTTGCAGGCTGCGCGCGCTCCGTTTCAGCGGTGGACGGAGGAGATCCGCTCCCTCGGCGACAATGCTCATCCGTGCTTGGTCCGAATGGCGGAAGCGATCGCACGCCGGGATTCGGCAGCCTGGCGAGAGGCCTGGGAACAGCGACGACAGACCCAGGACGAGCAACGCCGTTTCTCGCGGTACGAAGACTTGATTCGGTCACTGCTCCAAGCCTGCCCTGCCCTCCGAACCGTCCTCGAAGACACCCGCGGCGACTCCGCCTGGCAGCAGCGCATCGCGCAGATCGACCGCGCTTGGGCCTGGTCCGCCGCGAGATCCTGGCTCCGCGATCTCGCCGATCCGAAGCGCTACGACGAGTTGATTTCGCAGAGGCAGCGGCTCGAAAACCAGCTTGAGAAAACCGTTCGAGAACTGGTCGAAGAGCGAGCTTGGAAGGCCTTTTTCGAACGGCTTGATGATCGAACAGCTCAGAACTTGACGGCCTGGAGCAAGGCGATCAAACGTATCGGCGGAGGCACCGGGAAATTTGCTCAGAAGCACCGCCGCGCTGCTCGCAAATACCTGATGGAATGCATTCCTGAGATACCGGCCTGGATCATGCCGCTGCACAGGTTGTGGGACACGATTCGGCCCGAGCCCGGCTTGTTCGACACCGTGATCGTCGATGAGGCGTCCCAGGCCGGCATCGATTCTCTCATTTTGTTCTTGCTGGCCAAGCGCATCGTTGTGGTTGGCGATGACAAGCAGAACAGTCCGGAACGAGTCGGCATCTTGGAGGATGACATTGCGCGGCTGACGCGTGATCATCTGGGGGACTTCCACTTCCGGGAGGAGTTCCGGCCGGACACCAGCCTTTACGACCATGCTGAACGCGCTTTTGGCAATGTGATTTCTTTACGGGAACACTTTCGCTGCGTACCGGAAATCATCCGATTCAGCAACGACCTGTGCTACAGCAATGCACCACTGATCCCGCTGCGCCAGCCCCCTCCGGAACGCTTGCCTCCCCTCCGCGCCACGTTTGTGTCGAAGGGATACGTCGAGGGTAATGGCTCTCGCATACATAACCGCGAGGAGGCGCTGGAGATCGTGAGGACCATCGCGCATTGCTGCAATGACGAACAGTACGACAACAAGACGATGGGCGTCATCGTTCTTCAAGGCCACGCCCAAGTTGAACTCATCGAACAAATGCTTGCCGAAAGCCTCGAGCCCAGCGTGCGCCAGGAGCGGAAGCTGCGATGCGGCGTGCCGGCCTCTTTCCAAGGCGACGAACGCGACGTCATCTTCCTCTCGATGGTGGTGGCGCCGGACCATCGTTTCCGCGCCTTGACAGGCATAGCGGACCAGCGGCGCTTCAACGTCGCGATGAGCCGGGCCCGGGACCAGATATGGCTTTTTCACAGCGTCCAAGCGCACGACTTGAGTCCGCATGACCTACGGTTCCAGGCGTTGAGTTTCGTGACCTCGGCCCGGTTGCCGGACGAGGTGTACGAGGAACTCGACCGGCTCGAAAAGGCCGCCGCGGCCACTCCACGAAACCCTGGTGAGCAGCCCGATCCCTATGAGAGCTGGTTCGAAGTCGACGTCGCTCTGGAGCTTCTTCGCCGAAGGTACCGTGTGAGATCCCAATACGAAGTTGCCGGCTATCGGATCGATCTCGTAGTCGAGGGTTTGGATAACCGCCTCGCTGTGGAATGCGACGGTGAGGCATGGCACGGAGCGGATGTCTTCGAGCGGGACATGGCCCGCCAGCGGCAGCTCGAACGGGTTGGCTGGACCTTCGTCCGGATTCGCGAATCGGAGTTCTACGCCGACCGGACTCGGGCGGTGGAGCGCGTCATCGATGAATGCAACCGTCTTGGGATCTACCCGGCGGATTACGGCTCGGAGTCCCAGAGTGAACTTGACGAAACGGAAGCCGAACAACCCGCTGGAGATGGGAGTCTCGCGGGGCAAGAGACAACCACTGACGAGCCTCCGCCTTCGGACGCTCAGTCCGGACCTTTCACTGGCTACTCGAGCGATTCCGGGTTTCCCGATCCTCGCGCCGCCACCGGCTTCGCTGTTCGCGACGTTCTTCGCAGGATTATTGAAAAAGACGGTCCGCTCACCAAGGCTTCCCTGTTCAGCCTTTACGTCAAAGGTTGCCCAGCCGTCAACCGGGCGGGTAAGACGGTCAAGGGGTTGCTCAACCGCGAACTTTACAGGATGGAACGGAATGGTGAGATCATTATCGAGAATGAACTCGGCGGACGTTCTCTGGAATCTCAGGTCGTCCGGCTGGAGGGCACGCCGAGAGTCCGCGAGAGGCCTGCTGGGGCAAGGGATCTGCTGGAGATTCCGCCGTCAGAGATAATGGTCCTTCTCGACCGTTTAGGCGCCGCTTCCTATTTTCCCGAGGACGATGAACTCCTCTTTCGGGAGGTACTCAAACACTATGGGTTCACGAGGCTCACCACGCCTCGAAGGCGGTACCTAACGAAAGTCCTAGCCGCCTATAGGTCCGGGACCCAGGTGGAGGGGGCGTGAGCGGCTGCACTCGTCGATGTCAGAGGTCGTGATCCCCGAAACGACGCTGGCCGAGAAGCCGTCGAACGCTGCCCGGGCTCGTTCGTTTCCGCCCGTCCGTTGACGACCGGCCTCTGGCCCCGTTCCGGAGCTCCTATCTGGCGCCGCCGCGTCGAGCTTCCTCGGCTCCGCGCCCCGGGGGACCCGAAGTTCAATCCCGCGGTCCCCTGCGTGCCTTCCCCCAGAAAAAGCGCCTTTGTCATATTCCGTTGGGTCCCCCGGCGGGTCATGAGCCACTCCGTGGTTCAGATCCCTTCGTGACCACGCACCAGCCCAATACCGCCCCGCCCAGCCCGCGCCGGGACGCAATAATCTAAACCCTTTGCGTCCCTCGTGTCTGTGGTCCAAGACCCTTCGTGACCACGCCACTAGTTCAACGCCGCGGCGCCGCTATCGTTCCCGAACCTGATCCCGCCCCACCGATCCGCACCCCGCTCCTGCGCCGCCAAGACCAAGAATCCAATTCCTCCGTGTCCTCCGTGACTCTCTAGAAAAAGGACCTTTTTCATGCTCCGTTGGGTCCCCCGGCGGGTCATGAGACACTCCGTGGTTCAGATCCCTTCGTGACCACGCACCAGCCCAATACCGCCCCGCCCGGACCGTCCCCGAACCTCTTTTTGATTCTTCGTGCCCTTTGTGGTCTTTGTGGTTCCAGCAACCGGCGACAATCCCGATCACACCCCGCGCTCGCGCCCCATCCCATTGAAAACATTGCCCATTCCGCCGGCCTGCCCGCTCCTTTCCGCCCCGCGGCTGCGACAATCGCGCCCAGGAGGCTTGATCGTATGGCTCCTCGCAACCCCTTACGAGACGCACCCTATCCATCGAATGCTCGCGGCCGCATCCCTGCCCC
>JALUUK010000558.1 GCA_027021395.1 Acidobacteriota bacterium | reverse complement strand
ATTCGAATCTTTCGGCAGAGTCTATCGCCGGAACCTTGCGCTTGGTCGTCCAAGGCGGGCAAGGCAGCGCCAAGTCGATCAAGGGAAGGACGATCGCGCATGCGACGGAAGGCGCGATCATCTTGCTCGAGAAGATGGTGAACGCGGTCGATCTACGGCTTGGTGAGGGGGCGTCCGCTACGGTCAAGGAGGCACTCGCTTCGGTGACCGTTCGGGGCGAAGAGGCGCTGCTCGACGTTCAGGGTGCGGGCCGGCTCGATTTGCGAATGGCCGTCTCCGAGGTGACGGCGCAAGGCATCAAGGGACGCCTCAAGGCCGTGCTGCGCGATTCCACGTTGACGGCGGATTTGGCGCGTGGGACGGAGTCTCGCACGCAAGATCTCGAACTCAAAGGGGACTCCGAAGCGAAGGTAACGCTCGCTAGCCCGTGCTTGGTCAAGGTGAAGCAGGCGCTCGAAGAAGTGGAGCACCAACTCGCGGTGAGCGGATGCGATCTGGTCGGGCGGGAGAACAGGCGCACGACGAATTCACGAGCCTCTCGTGCGAGGTCTCTTTCGTCTTCTACGTTGGACGTCAAGATCTCGCCCACGTCGGCGCTCGAGGTCGACGGCAAGTGAATCCACATTCCGTGTTGCTTCGAGACGAATTTCGCAAGGGGATGCGCGCGTGAGGTCTTCACCGTTTTCGACCAAGAGCGTCGTCTTGCTCGATGCGGGAGGGACACTGATTACCCTGGACTACGAGAGAATTCGGGGTGTGACCGCACGAGCCGGTCTACGGCCCGCCGATGGGGATTTTGACCGCGAGGAGGCTCGGGCGCGCCGCTGGGCGAGCGGCGAGGCGGCTCGCGGGGCGAGCGCCGAGGATCTCTGGGCGGGGTATTTCATGCGCATGCTCACCGGTGTCGGGGTCGAGGCCGTCGACGCTCCGCGCCTGATCGATCGCCTTTGGGAGGTTCACAGAGAGCACGGATTGTGGCGGCGGCCGATCGAAGGTGCGGTGGACGCTTGTCGCAAACTGCTCGATCGGGGATGGCGTCTCGGCGTCGTTTCCAATGCTGAAGGTCAAGTCGAAGCCGACTTGAATGCCGCGGGTTTCGACGGGCTCTTCGAGACGGTCGTCGACTCGCACCGGGTCGGTTGCGCCAAGCCGCATTCCCGCATCTTCGAGATTGCTTTCGAGCGCATGGGAATCGAGGCCGACGAAGCACTCTATGTCGGAGATGTCCCCGCATTCGATGTCGAGGGTGCGCGCGCGGCCGGTATGCCCGCGGTGCTCATCGACTCCCAGCGCCTCTACGAAGACCTCGACGTTCCTCGCATCGACTCGCTCATCGAACTTCCCGAGATCCTTGGAAACGCATCTCGCAGCACCCCGGAAAGCCGCTGACGACATTCACGAGGGCGCGAGCACGGCGAATCTTCTCAACGAGCCATCGCTCGTCCCGAGTGTTCGCTTGGAGAATGTTGCTGCGGGCGGGTCGGCTACTGAGGTCGAAGGACTATGCCGAGGCCGAGCTGGAGGTTCGGCGATGCGTCGGCGACGCCGATACCCGCCCAGGCTTGGATCGCCCAGCCGTCGCTCATCGGCCAGCGGCCGCCTCCGGTGATCTCCGCCGCGGAGTCGCCGTTCTTGTAGCGCTCCGTTTCGAGGCGAAATTGGGCGAAGGTTTCGAGGCCCGTCGTCGTCGGGAAGACGACGCCGAAGCCGGTCAAAATGGATGTCGTGCCTTCAGCTCGACGAAGTCTGCCGTCGAGCGGGTAGGTCAAGTCGTCGTTGAATCCGAAGCCGGCAAAGGCCTGCACCTGGCCGTCGAAGGCGATCGGAATGCCCACGGAGGCG
>JALUUK010000557.1 GCA_027021395.1 Acidobacteriota bacterium | reverse complement strand
CGGAGGTCTGAGCGCGATGACGATTTTTTCGCAGTTTTCCATCGGCCGCAGCGCCCTTAGGGCTTTTCGCGTGGCCATGAACAACGCCGGCTACAATACGGCCAACGCCTACACGCCCGGGTTCAGTCGACGTCGAATCGAGCTTGGTGCCATTCCCCCCGTCAGGACGGACGGAGGAGTCACCAGCGTCGGAGTTCAGGTGCAGTCCGTCAAGCGGATGCGCGATCCTTTTCTCGACCTAGCCTTTCGCAGGGAATCGGGGCGCTTCGGCGCGGACGTTGCTCGCTCGAAGTCACTTCGGTCTCTCGAACCGATTCTCGGAGGAGTGGAGAATTCCGAGTTGCGCGGAAGTTTGAGCAGCTTTTTCGATTCCCTCGAGGAACTGGTCATCCAGGCGGATTCGAAGGTGATCCGCGGAACGGTGGTCTCGCGGGCGCAGGACTTTGCGGCGACGATTCGGCGTACGAATCGAGGGCTGGTGGAGGCTCGGCAGGCAGCGGATCTCGAGATCGCGGCTTCGGTCGATCGTATCAATGCGGTTCTGTCACGCCTTCAGCAGTTGAATCGCGAGGTCGTCGGTCTCGAGGCCATCGGCCAGCAAGCGACGGATCTGCGAGACGAACGAGATTCGCTGCTCGATGAAATCTCCGATCTCATGGGTGTGAGGGTCGTTGAGGCATCGAATGGGCAGGTCTCCGTCTTCCTCGAAGGAAGCGGCGATGCGCCGCTGGCAGGAGTCAACCAGCGTGCGCTTCAAGTTCAAAAAGACAGTGATGGATTCTTGCGCATATTGGTCGATCGTAGCGGAGAAATGGTCGACTTGACGGATACTTTGCGCGGCGGCCGCCTCGGAGGATTGCTGCGCGTGAGAGACGACGATATCGTCGGGTACCAAGATCAATTGAACTCTTTCGCCACAGCAGCCATCGAAGAGATCAACGCCCGACACAAGGAGGGATACGATCTGGAAGGGAACGCGGGAGGATCACTGTTTATTCCCGATCCTCCGGGATCGTCCCCCGCTTCGAGCATCGAAGTCAACCCCGCCATCGTTGCCAATGTCGATCTTCTTGCGGCGAGCGGTGTCCCCGGGGAAACGGGAAACAGCGACAATCTTCACGGACTCTTGAGCCTGCGCGAGAAGGATATCGCTTCACTCGAAGGTAGGAGCCTCGCCGGCTATGCCGCCGACTTCTTGGCGGGAATCGGTTCGGACGTACTCGAATCGACGGTTTCGCTCGAAGCGAGCACCGTCATCGTTGGTTCCTTGGATGCCCAGAGGCAAAAGGTCGCCGGCGTGAATTTGGATGAAGAGGCAGTGGATCTCGTGAAATTCCAGCAGGCCTACGAAGCGGCCGCCCGGTACATGCAGACCGTCAACCGGGTAACCGAGACGGCGATCGCCCTGATCAGAAACTAGATGGACGTCATCGGATTCTAGATGCCGAAGCGATAGGACGAGCGATGAGAATCAGTCAAGAGTTTTCGCAGGCGACATTTCTAAGAAACCTATCGCAGGCTCGCGAGAGCATGAATTCCGCGCTCGCGCAGATGTCTTCGGGGAAAAGGGTCGTCTTCGCTTCCGATGATCCGCAAGCGGCCTCGCGTATCGGGCGCCTTACAGAAGATGCGCAGCGTTTGGCCGTGCGCCAACGCATGTTCTCGCAGACCCGGCCGTGGTTTCAGTTGACCGAGCAAGCGGTGACCGATCTCGGAGATCAACTGCTCGAGGCCAGAAAACTTGCGATTCAGGGTTCTTCCGAAGAGTTTCAGGGGGATCAGATGCGAGCAATCGCCAGTCAAGTCGCAGGTCTAGCCGAACAGGTCGAAGCGTTGACGCGGTTACGTATCGGTGGCCGCTTCGTCTTTTCTGGGACGTTGACCAGCGTGGAGCCCTACGATGACGCAGGTCGCTATCAGGGCAACAGCGGCGAAATCCGGCTTCCGCTAGACGACGGAACCGTCATCATCAACATTCCCGGCGACCAGATCTTCGGCGAGATAGGAACAGGAGGAGCGCGCGATCTTCTCGACCGACTCGAAGCCGCGCTTCTAGCCGAGGATCATTCCGCCGTACAAGCCTTGATCGATCCCTTGTCGGCCGCGATCGCCGACAATTCCGCAACTCTCGCCAAGATCGGTACACGACGCCAAGTTCTCGAGGATGCGGACGTTCGCGTCGCGGAACGGGAGATCAGTATCGAACAAGCGATCTCAAATCTAGCCGACGCAGACATGGCGCGGGCGATCTCGGATGCGAGCAAATTCGACGTCGTAACGCAGGCCACTCTCGGAGCAGGGACACGGCTGTTTGGTCCATCCTTCTTCGACTTCATCGGCTGACGGCATAGGCACGGTAGAATCATGAGTGACACGATGAGCGACTCGATGGAAACAAGTGCAGGGGCGGCTACGAAGCCGACGCCGGAATCGGTGGAGGGTGTCGGATCAACCACTGCTCGGGCTTCAAGCGTCAGCGAGTGGGTAGACAGTGAGAAGAACACCGTCTTGCGCTTTACTCGCTCCATGCCCGGGCTCGATGGGCATACGGCTTGGCAGGTACTGGCGGCGGAGGACGCACGTCCTTTTCTCTTCTTACAATCACAGAGCCAATCTTCTCTCACATTGTTGGTGATCGAGCCTCGTTTGGTGGTCGAGAACTATAGCCCGGTGATCGCTCGAGAGGTACTGAGCGAGTTCGGCTTCGACGATGCGGCCCATCACCTGTTGTTATCGATTGTGACCGTCGGCTCGAATGGGCGCTCGACGATGAATTTGAAGGCTCCGATCGTCGTCTGTCCGTCCTCGATGAAGGCGGTTCAGGTGATCCTCGAAAGCGGCGATTGGCCGATTCACTATCCCTTGTACCCGGACGATACGGGTGAGGATCCAAACGAATAGAATTCGGCATTCTCGAATGCCGGGGACAGGGAGGTCCCACCCGTGTTGGTATTGAGCCGAAAAGTAGGAGAGTCGTTGGTCATCGACGACAAGGTGCAGGTCAAGATCGTCAACGTGCGAGGGAATCAAGTGCGGGTCGGTGTCGAAGCACCCGGCAGCGTTTCCATCGTTCGAGAAGAACTCTTTCGCGCCATCGCATCCGCCAATAGGAAAGCAGCGCGTCGCAACGATGGAGCCATTTCGGCATTGGCATCGTCACTGCGTGTTTCACAGGACGCGAGCAAACGGGGAGGAACGCGATAGTGAGTGCTTCAAGGGAGTCACTCGCGGAGGCGGTGGCCGTCGGGCAGCTTCCCGCAATGCCCCATGCTGCAGGAAAGGTCCTCCGATTGGTCAACGAGCCTGATGCAACGGCTGAGGGCCTACGACAAATCATCGAAACCGATCCCGCGCTGACGGCGGCGGTCTTGCGTTTGGTGAACTCGGCGCTATTCGGTCTACCCAAAGCGGTCTCGACCGTCTCACATGCAGTGATGCTCATCGGATTCATACGCTTGCGGGCACTGACCCTGACGACGGTAATGGCTAGCATGAAGGGTTCCATACCGGAGGATGTCGCTCCCGAACGGGATCTGATCTGGGACCATTCTGTAAGTTCCGGGCTGGCCGCGCGGGCGTTGGCGGAGCGACAAGGGCTCGCTTGGAGCGAAGAGGCGTTTGTGGCGGGTCTCCTCCACGATTGCGGGGCGCTCGTCATGCTGGCCAATCACCCGGAAGCCTACCGGTCACTGGTCGAGAAGCACGGCAGGCTTCCGCTCCCGGCTGAAGAAGAGGAAGTTTTCGGGTTTACGCACGAGCAAGTGGGCACATTGCTGCTGAGCGAATGGAACTTGGCTCCACAACTGATCGCCGTTGCCGGTGGGCATCACGGTGAGGCGGATTTGGCGGGCGTGCACGGCGCTCTCAAGGCCCTGGTCGTTCTTTCCGACCGGCTGCTCGGCGAGAATCCCGAGCTCGTGACTGAATCTTGCGAGGTACTAGGCATCGATACAGGGAATCTGGAAGACGTACGCCGCGAGATTCTCGAGGAGATCACACGCTCTCGCGCCGATCTCGTGTGTCTGTAGGCTTCTCCGGTCACTTCTCAGCTTTTCAGTGCGAGTGGCGTGTGCGGCATGGATCCTAGTGCCGTCGCGCATCGCCGAGAGTATGATGCGTCGATTTCGTTGGACTCGATCGCGGCTGGCGAGGCCGGTGGACGATTCCGGCGACTGGGTTACGTATCGAGCCCAAGAAATGAGCGAGCGAATGCGATCCAAGTCCATGCGACGAAGAGCAAACGCGGTCCGCACCGTCGTCCTACCTCTCGTTCTCGCACTTTGTGGGTGTGGGATCGGAGGATCGACATCGATTCTCAATCCGGAGGAAGCGAAAACGTTTCTTTCAGTGATCGAGCAGAAGGTTTTGTCCGCAGATTCCTTCCGCTTGGTTTTCGAGATCGTATCTCAAGGACAGATGGAGTCGAAGGTCGAGGGCGAGCTGCGTCTTGCGACAGGAGGCCGAGTCCGTCTCGAGGCGAAAGGATCGATCGCCGGTGAAGATATGAGCGTGCTGCTGATCTCGGATGGGGATCGTCTCTACCTTCGCTCTCCAGCAGGCTCGCAAATCACTGAAACTCCGAAAGAGATCCGGGAGGCTCTCGTCAAGGGACTAGTGCGTATGGCGTTGTTGCACAATTTGGCGCAATTGGCTAGAGGGCGGACTCCCGAACGCGCAGAGGGAGGCATAGAAGAGTGGGTCGCGGCATCCGAGTTTTCCCTGGATGAACAGACCTCACTGCATGGCGTATCGGCCATTCCGCTGCACTTCGACATCACGATCGGAGGCCGAGATGTCGCCGAGGCGACACTGTGGATCTCCGCCGCGAAGAAGCCGATTCAACGACGGCAAACGATCTACCATCAGATTGGGGCGACAACCATCAAAGAAACGTACTCGGTCTTCGACTGGGACGCACCCCTACCGGACGAAGCGACCTTCTCGATTCCAGCCGGGTCTTGAGACTCGGGCCGAAACGGCAAGAAGCGCGCTGATGTCTTGGATCCCACTGGCGGCCGGTATCGCGGCTCTAGGCGTGGCTCCGCTGATCATTGCTCTACTACGCCCTTGGAGTCGTTCACTGTCATTCCTCGATGGTTTCATCTTCGTCGCGATGGGCGGTTTGATCCTACTGGATATTCTGCCGGAATCCGTTGAGCGTGTGGGCTGGACTGCTTTGCTTCTTGCGGGTGTCGGCTTGATGGCCCCAGCGTGGCTCGAGTCCGTCTTTCGGAATCTGGGTCGACAGGTGCATCTCGCGGCAATGGCTCTCGCGGTCGTCGGCATGCTCCTTCATGCAGCGGTCGACGGGCTTGCTCTCAACCCTCTGCATCTTCTTTCGGTGGGAGCCGTACGGGATCCCACGGCAACCGAAGCGATCGAGGCCCTTCCGGTGGCGGTCGTCCTGCATCGCCTGCCGGTGGGGTTGACTCTATGGTGGATTCTCAGGCGAAGGTTCTCGCTCGTCGTACCGACGGTTGCTTTGATCGCCATGTCGGCGGCAACCATCTTCGGCTACACAGCCGGCCGAGGTCTCGTCGATTCCATCTCTCCAAGCGGGATGGCCATATTTCAGGCATTCGTCGCCGGATCGCTTCTGCACGTCCTCTTTCACCGACCGCATCCGGAGGGAGATGAGTGCACACATCGGCATGCTGAGGCGGGAAACGGCCTTTTCGAGGGCAGCGGCGCGATCCTCGGAGGGATTCTCGTCTTCTTCTTGATCGGTGATCACTTTGCGGAAGTGGAGCCCGGTGTCGTCGCGCACTTCGGTTCGCGCTTGTATTCGCTGGCGCTGATCGTTTCTCTTCCGATTCTCATCGCCTTTTTTGGGGCAGGATGTCTGTCTGCGGGGTTGTCAAGAATGCGGAGCCCTGCTGCCGGCGTGGGGTTGGCGGCGACGTTGGTATCGGTGATCGGAGGCGGAGCGAAAGCGGCGTCTGGTCGGATCAGCGATCGAGCGGGTCCGTGGATTGCTCTGACGCTTCCGATACTGGCCTTGTCGAGGAACCTGGATCTCTCGGCAGTCATTGAGGGGAAGTTCAGGCGTTTGCAGGTTGCGGCGCTGGGGGTTCTCCTGGTCCTGCTGGCGGGATCCGTACTAAGGCGCGGGCCGAGACACTTTATTGCGGAAGTTTTCGGCTCGCGGGGTGACACCGAGCACGACTGAAGCAACGAATCGGTAAAGGCGCTCTGATTCTGTCCGATGGGAGTACCGAGAACGACATCGTTACTCCAAAGGATGAACCGGATGCCGACAGACGTAACCGAAGCGACGGCTTCGTGGAGGGATGCTCTAGAAGAGAAGCTGTCTTCCGGAGAGATTGCGGTGCCGGTGTTGCCGAGAAGCGCCTCGCAGGTGATGACCATGGTCGCGAATCCGGACACGACGGCTTGTGAACTTTCGGAGCTGGTTCACGGCGATCCCGCGCTTGCTGCAATCGTATTGAAGATCGCCAATTCGGCGGTCTACGGCGGTCGCACGCGTATCGTTTCCTTGCAGCAAGCGATTGCGCGACTCGGAATCGGTCTTCTTGGGGAGATCGCGTATTCGTCGATACTCCACCGCTCGGTCTTCAACATTCCGGAATTCGAAGCAGAGATCCATCGCATATGGAAGCACGCGCTCGCAACGGGGCTTTTCTCGAAGCATGTGGCGCGGTCGGTACGGCACAACGTCGAGAACGCATTTCTTTGCGGGCTGCTTCATAGCATCGGCAAGCCGGTGATTCTGCGTGAGTACCGGAAAATGGTCGATCGCGCGGGCGGTTCGGGGAAAAGAATCTCATCGGAAGAGACCGACTCGATTTTGCGCCTCGTGGAATCACATCATTCAGCAGTCGGCTCGCGGATTGCAAGACAGTGGGGTCTTCCAGAGTCCGTTTGTTCGAGCATCGCCGGTCATGAGATGCTCGACGACGCTGCGGATCAACCTCCCGAGACCGCAATCGTGCACGTCGCAGTATTGCTTGCGCACGAGGCACTCGATCCGTCCGGCCAGTCTCTATTGCTGGGGGACGACCGAGCCTTGATGGTCTTGAATCTGTATCCCGAGGATGTGGAAGAGATACGCACAGAGGCCGAGGAGGTCATCGAAACGGTCGAGGTGATGTGCCATGGCTGATCCGGAAAGGGCGCCCGGGCAGCGGAGCGATCGGCAAGACTACGATGTCTTGGTCATCGGTAGTGGGCCCGCCGGTCAGAGTGCGGCGATCTGTTTTGCGAAGCATGGGCGACATACCGCGATCATAGAACAGGAACACCGCATCGGCGGTGCTTGTGTGCATAAGGGGACCATACCGAGCAAGAGCCTTCGGGAGAGTGCTCTACAGATTGCGCAGCTGCGCGCCCATCACCAAGTTCTCGACTTCTCCATGCGAGAAGATCTCGAGATTTCCACTCTGATGGGAAAACTCGATCGTGTCATTGGGTCTCATGTGGAAGTGAATTCCAAGCAACTAAAGAAGAACGGCGTCGAGCACATTCACGGGAGGGCCCGGTTCCTTTCGCCGAACGATCTCGAGGTGCGAATGATCGATGGCAGCAAGCTCATCGCAAGCGCGAAGACCATCGTGATTGCAACCGGATCGAGACCACGTCACCCTCCGGGGATACCGATCGATCACGAGAGCATTCTCGACAGCGATTCGCTTCTCTCCATGATCTACCTCCCCCGGTCCTTGGCGATTCTCGGTGGTGGCGTGATCGCTTGCGAGTATGCTTCGATTTTCGCGATCCTCGGTGTCGAAGTGACGATGATCGACCGCTTCGATCGCCCCTTGGGCTTCGTGGACGAAGAAATCGTTGGAGAGTATCTGAAGCGCTTCGTTTCTTTTGGAGGTCGTTTCATCGGAGGGCGCGGCATCTCGACAGTGCAATGGGATGGCGTCTCCACCGTGCACACCTTGCTCGACGATGGGCAATCGATTGAATCGGAAAAAGTCTTGGTCGCGCTCGGTCGAGTAGCCAACGTCGAGACACTCGGTCTCGAAGCTGCCGGACTAGGAACCGATACACGTGGCCAGATCCTCGTGGATCAAGTTTGCCGAACACCTGTGGAGCATATCTACGCCGTTGGAGATGTGATTGGTCCTCCATCTCTTGCGTCCTATTCCATGGAGCAGGGGCGCCGTGCGGCGTTGCATGCACTCGGGATCGAATTGGGCGCGCCGGCGGCCTTGACCCCGGCCGGAATCTTCACCATTCCCGAGATCGCCTGCTCCGGGATGAGCGAGACAGCAGCACGGGAGGCTCACGGCGATGTCTTGATCGGACGAGCACGCTTCTCCGAACTTGCACGGGCGCAGATCGCCGGCAGCGAGGACGGCATGATGAAGATCATCGCGGACGCCGAGGGGCGGAAGATCCTTGGTGTGCACGTCGTCGGCGCAGGGGCGACGGAGTTGATCCATCTCGGCCAGTTCGCGATGATCGCCGAGGCCGGGGTCGATACTTTCATTGAAAACATCTTCAATTTCCCATCATTGGCCGAGGCCTATCGTGTTGCGGCCCTAGAGATCGTCGGCAAGAAGAGCGCCGCCCGGATTTC
>JALUUK010000556.1 GCA_027021395.1 Acidobacteriota bacterium | reverse complement strand
GCGGAGAATCGGTGAGAGTCCGGACCGTATGACCTTCGTCGAGTAGACGCCGAGCTATGGACTTCCCCGAATAGCCGAAAGCCCCGGTGACGACGTAGGTTCCCGTCATTTGGCGACCGCGTTCACGAAGTCCATGGCGACCTCGTCGAAAATCAGATACGAGGCTCGAGATAGGGGCGAAGAACCTCGGGTATGTCGAAGGTGCCGTCCTCGTTTTGATACTGCTCCATCATCGCGATCATCGTTCGGCCGACGGCGAGACCCGACCCGTTGAGCGTATGAGCGTAGAGAGGCTTGCCCCCTCCTGCGGGGCGATAGCGGATCTTCGCGCGACGAGCTTGGTAGTCGCCGCAATTCGAGCAGGAAGAGATCTCACGAAACGCGTTTTGAGACGGCAGCCAAACCTCTAGGTCGTAGGTCTTGGTCGCAGAAAAGCCGAGGTCTCCGGTGCTGAGCGTCACCACGCGGTAGTGCAGTCCGAGCGCGCGAAGGATCGACTCGGCATGTCCTGTGAGTTCCTCGAGCACTTGAAACGATGATTCCTGGTCGGTGATCGAAACCAGTTCCACTTTGCCGAACTGATGTTGGCGGATCATGCCGCGGACGTCGCGCCCATAAGAGCCCGCCTCCGACCGAAAACAGGGTGTATAGGCCACGTATTTCAATGGCAGCACGCCCGCATCGAGAATCTCCCCGGCCTTTAGATTGGTCAGCGGAACTTCTGCGGTTGGAATCAAGTACCAGTTCTCCGGCTCCACGAAACGGAAGAGGTCCTGCTCGAACTTCGGAAGATTGCCCGTTCCCTGCAGGCTCTCGCGGTTGATGATGAACGGCGGGATCACTTCGGTGTATCCGCTGCGGGTCACGTGCATGTCGAGCATGAACTGAGCAAGCGCTCGCTCGAGGCGGGCACCGAGCCCGGTCAAGACGACGAATCGTGCGCCGGTGATCTTGGCCGCGCTCTCGAAATCGAGCATTTGATTCATTTCGCCCACTTCGACATGATCGCGCGGCTCGAAATCGAATGTCGGACACTCTCCCCAAGTGCGCTCGACGCGGTTGTCGCTTTCATCCTTGCCGACGGGCACATCCGATGCGGGGAGATTCGGCACGGAGAGCAGAATCTCCTCGAGTTCTCCCTCCGCGCGTTTGACGGCTTCGTCGAGCGCACGGATACGCTCGCCGATCGTGCGCACTCTCTCGCGCATCGATGCCGCTTCGTCGCCCTTCTTCTCCTTCATCAAGAGCCCGATGGCCTTCGAGGATTCATTCCGCTCGGCCTTGAGCTGATCGGCTTCAGTGATCGCTTCGCGGCGATCTCGATCGAGCGCGCTCAACTTTGCGACGGGGAGTTCGGCATTGCGCAGAGCAAGCGTTTCACGCACTTTTTCGAGGTTTGCCAGCACATATTTCAGGTCGAGCATGCTCTTTTCCCGGAGAATCCCGAAGTTTAGCGCAGCTCGAGCTGTCACGCCCCGCCGAGACATGCTGTAATGCCGAGATGGATAGACTGAGAATTGAAGGCGGGCGCGTTCTCGAAGGCACGCTTCGCATCTCGGGCGCCAAGAATGCCGCTTTGCCCGGCCTTGCCGCTTGTTTGCTGACGGAAGACGAAGTCCGCTTGGACAACGTTCCGGACGTGCGAGACATCGGAGCGATGATCGACCTGCTCCGCGGCCTCGGGGCGCAGGCCGAACGGCTCGGCAAGCACCGATGGGCACTCACGACCCCGAAGGTGCACTCGAGCGAAGCGCCTTACGACCTCGTCCGCAAGATGCGTGCTTCGGTGCTGGTGCTCGGCCCCCTTCTTGCCCGTACCGGATACGCGCGCGTCTCGCTTCCCGGC
>JALUUK010000555.1 GCA_027021395.1 Acidobacteriota bacterium | reverse complement strand
ACGACGAGAACGTCGCCGTGCCCATCGAGCAGGCTCTCTTTCCAAGGGCGCCCTTCGGAGTCGGGGAAGAACTTCATCGTCAGCAGACGGCGAGCGAACCAGTGGCTCCGCCGAATGTCGTCGCCCCTTTCGCAGCCGAGGAAAACCAACAGGCCCCCGGAGATCTCTCCGGTGATCCGGGCGTCGACTTCCACTCGGGCGCTCTTCACGCGCTGCACGAGCACCCTCATGATCGCTTCCCTTCGGCCGGCACGCCCCGAAGACCGGTGCCGATGCTCGTCGTCGTTTCCCGCATTCGCGACGCCCCGTTCGTTTCGACTCGCAAAAGCCTTGATCCGCTCGCCGATCGTGCGAGAATTAGGGCCAGCACGCGCAGATGATGCCCGTTCGGGATGGGCTTTCTACGGCGTGGCGAAAGAGAGGTCGAAGCAATGTCCATGGCAAAAGTGAGCATCATCGGAAATCTCGGGCGCGATGCCGAATTGCGTTATCTCCCCTCCGGGCTCGCCGTGCTCGATTTCTCGATCGCGGCCAATGAGCGCTGGACGGATCGCAACGGGCAGCAGCAAGAGAATACCACTTGGTTCCGGATCAGCGTCTTCGGCAAGCAGGCGGACGTGCTGAAACAGTACCTGACCCGTGGGAAGCAAGTGTACGTTGACGGACGCTTGCGGATGAATGAGTACACGGATCGCAACGGCGAAAAGCGGTTCTCGCTCGACGTCAAGGCCGACACCGTCCAACTTCTTGGAAGCCGCGGAGCCGGGGAGGATCGAAGTGCCGCGCCTCCTCGCGAGCTACAGAACGAAGATCAGCAATATTCCGACAGCGACATTCCTTTCTAGCTTCCCGACGCACAGGCTTTTCGGCCCCGTTGGCTTTCGCTTTGCGGGCGTTTGCTGCACTTGGGCCTTGCCTGTACATTCGAAGGTGCTCCCGACGTGGCGACGGCTTGTGTTCTGCGGCTTGTCACCATGCGAGGCCACCTTCGTGATCCCATCTCGACCGTCGCAATGGAGTCGCCGGCTCTTTTCGGCATGGCCGTTGTTCGTTGCGGTCAGCCTTTGCGTCTCCATTCCTGCAGCGGCGTTCGAAAACGAACGCGTTTCCTTCCCCGACCATGGAACGAGCGTGTCCTCCCGTTTCGATTTCTACATCGAAGCTTCCGGCGGTGCGGAGGTCGGAGAGCTCTATCAGATCGAAGTCGCGCGGGACTCCGATTTCGAAGACATCGTCGCCGTGATCGACATGAAAGAGTCACGCAAGGGCTGGATGATCGGTGACTCTCTCGGGGTCTCCGATATCGCCGAGGAGTTTTTACCGCAGGATTTCGAAGGCATTCACTATCGTTCGCGACGCGTGCTCAAGGACGGTGAGTACTACTGGAGAGCGTACAAGAGCGTCAATGGTGGTGATTGGAGCGAAATTTCCGGCGAGGGACATTTTTTCGTCGACACTCGTCCGCCGCGTGCCGTCGATACTTTGCGTATCGGCAAGCAGCCGAGCGGCGCCGTCGTTTTTTCCTGGGAGCCGATCGCGCGCGACGAAGAGGACAATCCCGAGCGCGTCGCGGGTTATAGAATCTACAGCTATCCGCGGGTTCTCATGCGCTATCCGGTCATGACCCGCTACCTGACGGCGGAAGTGAGGGATGCCGAGTATGTCGCACCCATCGATATCGGCGAGAAGCCGCCGAGAATCACTTATTTCCGTGTCAGAGCGGTTGATGACGTGGGCAATGAGGATGGGCGCCGTTCACCCAAGCGCATCGGTGAACTCGACATCGTCTTCAATCCGCCGGATCTCGACCAACTCACCAACCCGCAATATCTGCGACAGCTCAACGACCAG
>JALUUK010000554.1 GCA_027021395.1 Acidobacteriota bacterium | reverse complement strand
TCAAGGAGACCTTTCGCGCACCGACCTTCGTGTATCAGGTGAGCGGCGAGTACGCCATGCTGGCGGCCGCCGCCGATCGCGGCTGGCTCGACCGCGAACGAGTGGTCCTGGAAAGCCTGATCGCGTTCCGGCGCGCCGGTGCCGACGGCATCCTCACCTACTTCGCGGTCGAAGTCGCTCGTCGACTGAACGCGTGACGGCGGCTCGGAGGCCGAGCCCACGACACGACACGACACGACGCGACACGAGACGACTCAACCGGCTCGTCGAGGTTTCCGTCTTCCCGGATCGCCCGCGCCGATCTCCATGTCGCCCAAGTACTCCTTTCGCACCGCTTCGCTGTCTCGAATCCGGTCGGCCGGTCCTTCGTCGAGCACCTGGCCGCGACAGATGACGTAGCACCGGTTGACGAGCTGCAGGATTTCGCGCGCGGCATGGTCGGTGATCAAGATCGCGATCCCTTGATCCTGGAGGTCTCGGATCGTCTCCTGGATGCCCTGCACCGTGACCGGATCGATGGCGGCGAACGGTTCATCGAGCATGATGATTTCGGGGTCGGCCAGCAGGCATCGCGCGATTTCGAGCCGCCGTCGCTCGCCACCCGAGACGCGGCTCGGCTTCGACTTGCGGATGTGCTCGATCCCGAATTGCTCCAGCAGCCGCCGACATCGCTGTTTTCGAGCGGCACCGCGGACGCCGAGCAGTTCGAGCATCGCGAGCAGGTTCTGCTCGACCGTCAACTTGCGAAAGACGCTCGGCTCCTGCGCCAAGTACCCCATGCCGCCGTCGCGAGCCCGGCGATACATGGGCCACCGCGTCACTTCCCGATCATTGAGAAAGACACGACCGGCATCGGGATCGATCATGCCGCAGACCATGCGAAAGATCGTGGTCTTTCCGGCACCGTTGGGGCCGAGCAGTCCCACGATCTCGCCCGGCTCGACGTGCAGATCGACGCCGTCGACGACACGGCGCCTGCGGAAACTCTTGCGCAACGCCTCGGCACGAAGAATCGACATGCTCCGCTTCCTTTCATCACATGGCGCTGTCGACATGGCGCTGTGGCATCGCTGCTCTGTCGCCCGGCCGTCAACGAATCCAACGCATGCGTTTCACGTTCGGTACGAACTCGAAAACCGGCCGTCCCACCGGGTGGGGCCAAAAGACGACCAGCGCCTTGCCGATCAACAGCCGCCGCTCGACGTAGCTCCCGCCTTTTCCCCAGCTTCGAGCATCGGCGCTCTCGGGGCTGTTGTCCCCCATCGGGAAGAACCAATCGTTCTTCAGTTCGAACACGATTCGATTGCGGCGATCGAAGAGCGGCGACGAAGACCACATTTCGGGAGAGGCGGCGAGTTCATCCAAGTCGTCCCGGCTCTGAATTCCGTCGAGGTACTCGTACCACCACTCGCGCGAATCATGCGTGGCGACGTAATGGATGTCGCGCAGCACCCGCAATCGCGTCACCTTGAGTTCGGCTCGCTCCGAGCCGATGCCGACCGGCGCAAGATCGCCCGGATCGGATGAACTCCAATAGGGCCGCTCGCGTTCGGCGTCCGATTCGTAAACGGTCGGTCCATCGAACGCCACGACGCGTCGGTCGACCCACAACGTGAGCTGGTTGTCGATATTGGCGAACCGAATTCGATACCGCCCCTTGCCTCGAAGCGTCGTCTTGCCGGCGACGCGCACCTTCTTGTTTTCGCCCTCGCCGAGCCTCAGATCGGGGCGCCCGTCGGGCCCCGCAAGCCAGAGCTCGGCCCGCCCCGTCTCCACATCGATGCGACAGCGGTGATGACGCCCGCCTTCGACGAGATCGAGCCACACGGCGCCCGTGTTGGAGCGAACTTCGACC
>JALUUK010000553.1 GCA_027021395.1 Acidobacteriota bacterium | reverse complement strand
CAAAGCCAGGTGAATCGATCGATTGTCATGAAGACTCCAAAGATATGTCGCGAAAGGGAATCGTTCGTCCAACGACGTGCGCCGGTCAGCTCAGGCGCCGCGAGAGCCTCTCCAGCGTCCGTCTGGCTCGATCATCGAGCCACGCGGGGCGCCGCTTCAAAATGCTCCAACACCGATCGGCCAGCCGCTGCCGCCCGAACAGTTCCGTCAGGAACGGAACCGGAATGACCAGTTCGTCGACGTCGCCATCGCCGACGTCGTCATCGCCACTCGACTCGGCCGATTCACCGGCGCCGTACTGCATGAGCGCCCCGACGAATCGCTCGTCACTGTCACACGTCTTGGCGATCCATTCTTTCGGTGCCTTGCGCCGGCCGAACTGCCACCACTTCTGTACGACCCGCATCGACAACGGGTGTTGTTCCAGTCGCCCGTCGTCGGCCGCCGCCTGGATCCTGCGGTCGAGCAGCACGAGGATCTCCTTGAGCATCGCCTTGTGCGACGCTTCGTTCGGCTGTTCCCCCTGCGCCGCCAGGAGTTCGAGCTGGAAGTGAAGGAAGTCGAGCAGTTCGGCGGCGATGAGCAATCCGGCATCCTCGGCGACCGATCGGCGCAGTACGTCGAGCCGATCTTCCGGGGTCTCCAGCCGCAGCAGGCAGTCCAGGAGCACGGCCACGGCGCTGTGTGTCGCATCGATTTTCAGCAAGTGATCCGGTTCGCCGTCGTCGATCTGCGCGATCGTGTCGCCGCGTCGCATGAGGGCTCGGAACAGGTTCTCCGCCTGCTCGGCCGTCGCTTTTTCCTTCACGAATCGCGAGACCTGTTGCAACAAGTCGTCGATCCACTCGGCACTCTCCCCCTCTTCGAACGCGCCGAACCGCTGCACCGAACGGGCAAAGGCGGCCGCATCGTCGAACAGCTCGACCATGTTCTGCCACTCGTATTCCGCCGCTTCGGTGGCCGACAGCCCGAGCCGGAAGTAGGTCTCGAAATGCTTGACCGAACAGACCCGCTTCTGCCGATCCCACGGCTCGATGTATTCCTCCCCCAGGAGCGGGCCGTGCAGCGCCCAGGCGACCTTGGGGAAGAGGAGTCGCACGGTCATTTCGACGGCCGACCGATCCTGCTTCGGGAGTTCAGCAAGCCACTCACGGTGGAACTTGCGGATCGTCGTCCAGTTGCGGCCCGACGGATCGCAGTGCCCGACGAAGGCCTCCGGCGAGTGGCGGATCGCCTGGATCGCCTGGGATGAAAACGCCATCAGCGAAGCGATCCCGAGCATGTCGGGGAAATAGACTTCGCCGGCGACCGTCGGGTAGACGAAACGGAGCACATTGAGCAGCCGAGTGCAGGCTCGGGGCGTCGCCAGGAAATGCTTCACGCCTCGCTCGAACAAGACCCGAAAGAAGAGCCGGCCTTCGCGGTCGAGTCCCGCGGCGCCCGGGTCGATCGCTTCCAACTGACCGATAACCATCCGCTGCAGCGTCCGTTTCCCCGGCAGGGGAACGTCGATCTGCAGTTGAACGACCTTTTCCAAGTACTTGCGTCCGTCGATTCCCAGCTTGCTCGAAATCGATTCGCTCACGATCTCGTGGTCGAACGCGAGAACGTAGGTCAGGTTCGGAAAATCGGCCACGGCGCGCACGATCAACAACAGCTCCATCATCTCGTCCGGCGTCAGACGATCGATGTCGTCCATGAAGACCAGAACGCGGTGCGGTGACCGACGGAAGACGTCGTCGACGTCGCTCCGCAAACGCTCGATATCGCGCGACGACGCGTCGCCCTTGTCTGCGAGGACACCAGGGAGGGCCATGGCGCGAGCCAACTGGCCGAGCCCGCTTCCGGCCGCTCCCAGGTCGCC
>JALUUK010000552.1 GCA_027021395.1 Acidobacteriota bacterium | reverse complement strand
GCCGGTAGTAGCCCAAGTCGTACCGGCACTCGTGGATCGGGTGGATGCCCATCTTGTAGGGCAAGACGGCGATGTTGAGAAAGAAATGCGCGCCGCTGACCACCGGCTGGAAGTACGGGTTGAACGTGTGCCCGTAACGTTCCAATTGCGGCTCCTCGAAGTAGAGCGGCTTGTTGCAGACCTCCGAAGCCTTCCACGCCAGCGTCATCGGCAGCCAATTCCGTTCGATCATCTGCTCGTCGGTCAGAACGAACTCGAGCGGAACCTGCCAGATCGAGTTGACGTAGCACATGTCGGCGTTGCTGAGCCGGCCATACTCGATCTCTTTCCTCGTCTGGTCACTTCGTTCGATAAAGACGCGCCCGTTCTTGAAATCGACCAGCTTGCCGACAGCCAGGACACTCCCCGACCGATCACGCCATGTTCGCGTCTTGCCCTCCGCCGGATCGCGAAGCTGCGCCGGCTTGGTGGGGGTGATATCGAGCACGACGCGTGAGATGACGTTGTCGTACAGCCGATTCCGGTCGACCGCGACATCCTCGAAGAACTGTTCGCAACGTTCCGGAGAATAGCGGTTGAGCGGCGGTGGGGAACGTCGGTCCCCCTTCGGCTCCGGTTGCTGGCGCAGGATCGCTTCACGTCGAGCGATGCGAGCGGCCGGCGTCTCGATCTCCCCGGCGCCCTGAGCTCGACCGGCTCGCTGCCAGCGAGACGGCTTTGGCGGCGCCGACGCGGGCGGAGTGCGCGACGGCGTGCGACTCGACGTGTTGCGTCGAGTGGGCACCGTCGGCGCAGGCGGCGTCAGGACCGGTACCGACTGCAACGAATCACGCTCGGTCACGGTCGGCTCGACGACCGGC
The DNA here is from genome assembly GCA_027021395.1 of Acidobacteriota bacterium. Taxonomy (GTDB): domain Bacteria; phylum Acidobacteriota; class Polarisedimenticolia; order J045; family J045; genus JALUUK01. The sequence goes on along the minus strand of JALUUK010000552.1, from coordinate 1,004 downwards.
GGATTGAGCCGCACCAGCCGACTCTGCGAATGGCTCGACGCCGAACGGTTCTCGACGACCGGCTCTTCGGCCGCTGCCTGCACGACGAGCGACATGCGGATCGGCTGACCCCGATGCGCCGCCGGAGGCGATACGGGTGAAGACCGCCGGGGAGCCGATTCGGCCACACCGAACGATACCGGTTGGACAGGTTGCAGCACCGTCGCGGTCGGACGCGACGACGATCGGTCGGGCGCCGCGGTTCGTCCCGATGCCGATCGAGTCGATGCCGATCGAGTCGATGGCGACGGACTCGAGCGGGCGGTTCGCCAGCGCAGGATCACCGGACCGGAGCGATTCGTCTGTTGGCCGTTGGAAGGGATCGACCGGCCGAGACTGAGCACGACGTCGCGCTGCGATGGCTCGCCGGCGCCGCAGGGCAAGGCCCAGGCCGCCGCCAAGAGCACCGATGTCGCGTGAAAGAAAAGCCTCTTGCCGTATCGGCTGCTGCCACATCGTCGTTTCATGCGCGCCTCCGTGTCGCATGTCCCATTCGAGTCAGTTTTCGCCGGAGTACTCATCCGATGAGTAATTCGGTGCTTCCTGCGTGATGGCGATGTCATGAGGGTGGCTCTCCCGCACACTAGCCGCTGTGACTTGAATGAACCGTGCCTTGGTTTGTAATTCCGGAATCGAAGGGGCGCCGCAATATCCCATCCCGGCGCGAAGCCCTCCGATCAATTGATAAACGAACTCGCTGAGCGGGCCTTTGAACGGTACGCGTCCCTCGACGCCCTCCGGGACCAGCTTCCCCGGCTGCTCGCCGTCGGTCGCCTGCCGATACCGCTCGCTCGAACCCTTGACCATCGCCCCCATCGATCCCATCCCGCGGTAGGCCTTGAACGTTCGGCCTTGGTACAAGATCGTCCGCCCGGGGCTCTCCGCCAGGCCGGCGAAAAGCCCGCCGATCATCACACAATCGGCGCCGGCGGCAATCGCCTTCGTGACGTCGCCCGAATAGCGAA
>JALUUK010000551.1 GCA_027021395.1 Acidobacteriota bacterium | reverse complement strand
GCGATACCCAAACCGCGCCACGCAGGCAATGTGATCACGCCCTCGATCAACTCCGCCCCGGGGCCGACGACGGCGATCTCTGCTTTGAAGACACGACGACCGTCGTATTCGCCGATGAAGGTGCGCCGCTGCGCTATGAGGTGGCGAAAGTAATTGCGATAGGCCTCCCAGCGCCGCGCAACCTGGTCGGTGCCGAGGTCTTCTAGGCACATCTTCCGGTGAGCGTTGAGCAACCACCCCAGATCTCCCGGTCGCGAATGCCGAAGAGTGAATGCTCCCCCGTGCGGAACCTGCTCGTTCGAACCGACCGAAGCCGCCAAGCCGGCGCCGAAGGGCACGACCAGCATTTCCTGCCGACGAATTTCCAAGGAGCGCAGGCGCCGCTGCGATGAGAGCGCCTCGAGCACGGGCTCGACCTCGGAGGCCGGTCCGAGCACGACCTCCCGGCCTTTCCTTCTGCGTACGATGAAGTCGACGACCTCATCGACCGCCGCCGCATCGCTTGCGCACTTCTCCGAAAAAGACCACGAGATCCCCCGTACGGCCTGCAGAGCGCCGACTAGACGACCTTCTCGAACCATGGCCCACAGTCCACCGCTCGGCCGCACCTCGCCGGAAGGAGGATCGACGACGGAGGCAAGGTGAACCCATCGACAGGGTTCCTTCGCCAACATCAGACGCATCGCCGACAAGTGGGAGCGGCGCGCGGGGACGAGCCAAGACCCTGCGGGATGCCCGTCGGCACGCTCGGCAGCGAGCCAATCCCGCCACTTCAACACGACCTGATGATCCCTCGAACGACCCCTCGTATTTCGACCCGATCGAGCGGCAAGCTATCGGTCGTTTCTCGACGGGACGCACGTGTATCGGCCAAGCGCACTTTGTCCTCGCCTTCGAGATAGCGGCGAAGCCAAGCTTCCTCTCCGTGCACCATGGCCACGACGACCTGCCCGTCCTCCGCATGGCGACGCTCTTCGACGATCACATGATCCCCATCGCGAATCTGATCGTCCAACATGGAATCATCGTCGACTTCCAATGCGTAGGTTCGTCCCTGCCCCACCAACCACGAGGGAACCGTCAAAGTCCGATCCTTCGTCGTCGGCGCCACGGGATGGTCTGCGGACACCGTCCCGAGCAAGGGAATCTCCACGGCTCGCGGAGCGTCACCTTCTTGCACGACCTCGATCGAGCGATTCTGATTCCATGAACGTCGCAGCAACCCCTTCTTGACCAAGTTGGTCACATGCTTGTGGACGGTCGCCACGGAAGAGAGTCCGAAATGTCGACCGATCTCTTCGAGGCTCGGGGAGTACCCGTGCTCCTCGATGAAACCTCGAACATAGTCGAAAATCTGCTTCTGCCGTTTGGTAAGAGCCATCATCCACCTCCGTTTCTTGTCAAGCCTCGCCGTCCCGGCGCTGCTCGAAGATCGATGACCGCAAGATGGCCTCCCTGAAAGAACCCCGCATGGAACGAACCGTGGGCGCGGGAGGATCGTACAGCGCCGGTTCGACCGACCGCATCATTATAGTAAAAAAAGGGCGAAAGCCAAATCCCCCGTCGTTCGCGCCGATGCGGGCCGCTCGCATCGTTTGCGGAGGTCACGGCAACCTGCTACTTTCCGGCATCGTCTCCGCCCATGAAAACAGCGCCTTTCGCATGGTTCATTCCTCTTGGCATCGTTCTCACTTCGTTGCCGGCTTTCCCGCAAAGTGGTGCGGACTCCGAGCCCGCACCCGCGTTCTCCATCACGAGCAATCCCGCGGTCGTTCGGCGAGTCTCGGGCTTGATCGACCGCATCCGATCGCCGATGAACAGCGAAGATCGAGAACGTGCCATCGAAGAGATCGTCGATACGGGCAC
>JALUUK010000550.1 GCA_027021395.1 Acidobacteriota bacterium | reverse complement strand
GCCGTCGCACTCGAGCCGATCGTCGACCCTTCCACGGGAGAAGTGCTCGTCAATGTCAACGAGCCGGTCCCGCAGTCGAAGATTGCCGATATCCGCGAGGCCGGCATCGAACGCTTGCTGGTTTTCTTTCCCGAAAACGATCCTTGCGGCTATCTGCTGCACAACACCTTGGCCAAAGATACGGTTGAAACACCAGAAGACGCGCTGCTCGAGATCTACCGCAAGCTGCGTCCCGGTGACCCTCCCACCGTGGATCAGGCGAACAAGCTCTTCAACTCGCTCTTCTTCGATCCGCAGCGCTACGATTTCTCGAAAGTGGGCCGCTTGAAGTTCAACACCAAGCTCGGCACGAATCGCCCTCTAGAAGAGAAGATCCTGCATCCCGATGATTTCTATGCGGTGGTTCGCTATTTCCTCGGCTTGCCGCAGGGAGAAGGGCAGCTCGACGATATCGATCACCTCGGCAGTCGTCGTGTGCGATCGGTCGGTGAATTGCTGGAGAATCAATTCCGCATCGGCCTGATCCGGATGGAGCGGGCGATCAAGGAGAAAATGTCGGTCTACCAAGAAATGACGACCGCCATGCCCCACGACCTGATCAACGCCAAGCCCGTGATGGCGGCGATTCAGGAGTTTTTCGGCAGTTCGCAGCTCTCACAGTTCATGGATCAAACGAACCCTCTTTCGGAAGTGACGCACAAGCGGCGCTTGTCCGCGCTCGGGCCGGGCGGACTTTCCCGCGAGCGGGCGGGTTTCGAAGTCAGGGACGTTCACCCCACGCACTACGGGCGCATCTGTCCGATCGAGACGCCGGAAGGACCGAACATCGGTTTGATCTCTTCGCTTGCATGTTATGCGCGAATCAACGATTACGGTTTCATCGAGTCGCCCTACCGAAAGGTGATCGACGGCAAGGTCGTCGAGCATGTGCAAATCACCTACGCCGGTGATTCCGATCGCGAGGTCGGCGAGATCTTGTCCGTCTCCGAATTCAAGGCGGTTTGCGCAGCCGTTGAAGCGAAAGGCGGCCGAGCGCCGCTGTCGCAGCCTCACGCTTTCTACCTTACGTCCTGGGAAGAAGACAAGTTGACCATCGCGCAGGCCAACGCAAGGCTCGATGAAACGGGACGTTTCGTCAACGAGCGGGTCACCTGTCGTCAGGCGGGATCGTTTACCTTTGCACCGCAGGATGAGATCGACTACATCGACGTTTCGCCGAAACAACTCGTCTCGGTGGCTGCTTCCTTGATTCCCTTTCTCGAAAACGACGACGCCAACCGCGCTCTGATGGGGTCGAACATGCAACGGCAGGCCGTGCCGCTTCTGCAGCCGCAGGCGCCCTATGTGGGAACCGGAATGGAGTCGGTGACTGCGCGCGATTCCGGTGCCGTCGTCGTTTGCCGGAGATCCGGTGTGGTCGACAAGATCGACGCCACCCGGATCATCGTGCGTGTGACCGGAGGCGAAGAAAGCGAAGAGTTCGGAGCCGACGTCTACACATTGACGAAATTCCGCCGGTCGAATCAGAACACCTGCATCTCGCAGAAGCCGCTGGTGCGGCAGGGAAGCCGGGTGCAGGCGGGGCAGGTGTTGGCCGACGGCCCGTGCACCGAACTCGGGGACCTTGCGCTCGGTCGCAACGTCCTCGTGGCGTTCATGCCCTGGCGCGGCTACAACTTCGAAGATGCAATCCTCGTCAGTGAGCGCCTCGTTCGCGAAGACGCTTATACCTCGATTCACATCGAGGAGTTCGAAATCGAAGCGCGGGATACCAAGCTCGGGCCGGAGGAGATCACGCGCGACATCCCCAACGTCTCCGAAGAGTTTCTCAAAGACCTCGACGAGAGCGGTATCATTCGCATCGGTGCGCACGTCAAATCGGGCGATATTCTGATCGGAAAAGTTACGCCCAAAGGCGAGACGCAACTCACGCCCGAGGAGAAATTGCTGAGGGCGATCTTCGGCGAAAAGTCGGGTGACGTGCGCGATGCGAGCCTGACGACCCCTCCGGGAATCGAAGGCATCGTCGTCGATGTGCACGTCTTTGCACGCAAGGGCGTGGAAAAGGATCCGCGTCATCGGTCGATCGAAGCCGGGCAGATTCAACGCTGGGAGAAAAACCTCAACGATGAAATTCGGATCATCAACGAGGAAAACCGCAAGATGATCGCGGATCTCCTAGAAGGAGAGCCTCTGCGCTCTCCGCTCGAGAGTCTCGACGGTCAAACGGAGATCTTGGCTGAAGGTACGACGCTCACACGCGAGATCATCCGTGAACTTGCGACCGAAGACCTGATGCGTCTCGACGTGATGCCGCGCAAGGCGGCGACCATCGATGCGATTCGCATGATTGAAGACCGCACACGAAAGAAGGTTCAACTGCTTGAGCAGTTCCACCAAGAGCGTATTGATTCCCTCGAGAAGGGCGACGAACTGGCTCCGGGAGTGATCAAGCTGGTCAAGGTCTTCGTCGCCATGAAACGAAAGCTCTCCGTCGGCGACAAGATGGCCGGGCGCCACGGGAACAAGGGTGTGATCGCAAAGATTCTGCCGATCGAAGACATGCCCTATCTTCCTGACGGGCGTCCGGTGGAAGTCGTGCTCAATCCTCTCGGCGTCCCGAGTCGAATGAACGTGGGACAGGTCCTTGAAACCCACCTCGGATGGGCGGCGGCTGCGCTGGGTATGCACTTTGCGACACCGGTCTTCGATGGTGCACACGAGGACGATATCAAGGGATTCTTGGAACAGGCCGGTCTGCCGCTCGACGGCAAGACGGATCTCTACGACGGGATGACCGGGCAGAAGTTCGAGCAGCGGGTGACCGTCGGCTACATCTACTTGTTGAAGCTCAGTCATCTCGTAGACGACAAGATCCACGCGCGCTCCATTGGTCCGTACTCGCTGATCACGCAGCAACCGCTCGGTGGAAAGGCGCAGTTCGGCGGGCAGCGTTTTGGAGAGATGGAGGTCTGGGCTCTCGAAGCCTACGGCGCATCGCATGTTCTCCAAGAACTCCTGACTTGCAAATCCGATGACGTATACGGCCGAACCAAGATTTACGAGGCCATCGTCAAAGGTGAAAACTGGAACGAGCCGGGTCTGCCCGAGTCGTTCAATGTGTTGGTAAAGGAATTGCAGGCGCTTTGCCTGGATGTCGAACTGATGTCCGAGCCCAGCGAGGAAGAGGCCTGACTTCGGGGGTGAAAGACCCGGAGTCGGATTCCGCATTTGACTATGGCCCAATGACGGGTGATGTGATCGATCCAGGAGGTTGGCCTTGAGCAAGAGCTCGCTCTTCTTCGACAGAGCCAAAACCATCAATGACTTCACGGCGATTCGTATCTCGCTCGCTTCGCCGGAGAAAATCCGTTCGTGGTCGTACGGCGAGGTCGTCAAGCCGGAGACCATCAACTACCGCACGTTCAAACCGGAGCGTGACGGGCTTTTCTGTGCGCGTATTTTCGGTCCGATCACCGACTGGGAGTGCCTGTGCGGAAAGTTCAAGCGGATGAAGCACCGGGGCGTCGTTTGCGACAAGTGCGGCGTCGAGGTGACCCAATCGAAGGTGCGACGGGAGCGCATGGGGCATATCGAACTGGCTTCGCCGGTATCCCATGTTTGGTTCTTCCATCAGTTGCCCAGCCGCATCGGCCATATGCTCGATATCTCCAAGCGGGATCTCGAGCAGGTGCTGTACTTCGAAAAGTACGTCGTCGTCGACACCGGCGGTCTTCCTGATCTCGAGGAACGCCAGTTGCTCAGCGAGGAAGAGTTCCGCGAACTCCAAGAGACCCATGGCTACGATTCTTTCCAGGCGATGATGGGCGCGGAGGCGATCAAGGTTCTGCTCGGTCGCGTCGATGTCGATACCGAGGCGGTCGATTTGCGCGCACGCATGAGAATCGAAACGTCGATTCAAAAGCGGCAAAAACTAGCCAAGCGGCTGAAGGTCATGGACGCCTTCAGGCGTTCGGGGAATAAGCCGGAATGGATGATTCTCGATGTCGTGCCGATCATCCCGCCGGAGCTTCGCCCGCTGGTGCCCCTAGAAGGCGGCCGCTTCGCGACTTCCGATCTGAACGATCTCTATCGTCGCGTGATCAATCGCAACAACCGACTGAAGAAGCTACTCGACCTCAAGGCGCCGGACGTCATCGTTCGCAATGAAAAACGCATGCTGCAAGAGGCAGTCGACGCACTGATGGACAACGGGCGTCGGGGTCGCGTACTGCGCTCAACGCACAATCGCCCTCTAAAGTCCCTCTCCGACGCGTTGAAGGGTAAGCAGGGGCGCTTCCGCCAGAACCTGCTCGGTAAGCGAGTCGACTACTCCGGACGTTCGGTCATCGTCGTCGGCCCCGAGCTGCGTCTGCATCAATGTGGACTCCCCAAGAAGATGGCGCTGGAGCTCTTCAAGCCGTTCATCTACAACAAGCTCGAAGAGCGCGGTATCGTTTCCACGATCAAAGCGGCCAAAGAAATGGTCGAACTCGAGAGGCCCGAGGTCTGGGATATCCTCGAAGAGGTGATCAAGGATCATCCGGTTCTACTCAATCGTGCACCGACCTTGCACCGCCTCGGCATTCAAGCCTTCGAGCCGATGTTGGTCGAGGGCAAGGCCCTACAGATTCATCCCTTGGTTTGCACGGCCTTCAACGCAGACTTCGACGGCGATCAGATGGCAGTCCATGTTCCGCTTTCGAGTCGAGCGCGCACGGAAGCACACGTGCTGATGATGGCCACGCAGAATCTGCTCAAGCCGGCCAACGGCAAGCCGATCGTCGTGCCGACGCAGGACATGGTGCTCGGGATCTACTACCTGACGAAGGCCAAGCGGGGCTGCAAAGGCGAAGGCCGTGTCTTTTCGTCGATGGAAGAGGTCTTGCTGGCGTATGAATGCGGCGTGATCGAGCCGCATGCGCGCATCCGTGTCCGTTATACCGGCGAACTCATGGATTTGACGACGCTCTACGATGATCAGAGCGTGACCAAAGCGCCGATCCAGAACATCGACTCGGTTCAGATCGAGACCTCTGTGGGGCGTGTGATCTTCAACCAGATCCTCCCCGAAGACTTCCCCTTCGTCAATGGCTTGCTCAAGAAGAAGGGAATTCAGGAGCTTTGCAACTACTGCTCTTTGACGCGCGGACAGGCCGTGACCGTTCGCATGTGCGACGATCTGAAGGACCTCGGCTTTCTGCACGCAACACGCGCCGGCATCTCCATCGGTATCGACGACATGGTCATCCCGGCGGATAAGGAGCAACTCGTCGCCGATGCCAGGACGCAGCAGGTCGAAGTGGAGAAACAATATCGCGACGGGGCGATGACCAATGGGGAACGTTACAACAAGGTCGTCGCGATCTGGTCCGATGTGACGGACAAAGTCGCCGAGGCCATGTTCTCGAAGATGAAGGCGATCGATGAAGATCCTGAAGAGGAATTCAACGGCGTGTACATCATGGCCGATTCCGGAGCGCGAGGCTCGAAGCAGCAGATGCGCCAGCTCGCGGGAATGCGTGGACTGATGGCCAAGCCGTCGGGTGAGATCATCGAGACCCCGATCACCGCCAGCTTCCGCGAAGGATTGACCGTAGCGCAATACTTCATCTCGACTCACGGCGCCAGAAAAGGATTGGCCGATACGGCCCTCAAGACGGCGGATTCCGGCTATCTCACGCGGCGCCTCGTGGATGTTGCGCAAGACGTGATCGTCAACGAGACCGATTGCGGCACCGTCGAAGGTATCGAGGTGCGCGCGATCGTCGAGGGTGGAGAAGTGATCGAATCACTCTCCGACCGGTTGGTGGGTCGTGTGGCGATGGATCCTGTCACCGATCCGACCACCGGCGATGTGATCGTGGATCAGAACCAGATCATTTCCGAAGACCTCGCTCATCAGATCCAACTTGCCGGAATCGACGCGGTGAGAATCCGTTCCGTTCTGACCTGCGAGACCGAACTCGGATGTTGCATGCTCTGTTACGGCCGGGATCTTTCGACCGGAAAGGAAGTCGAGATCGGGCAAGCGGTGGGCGTGCTCGCGGCGCAGTCCATTGGAGAACCCGGCACGCAGTTGACGATGCGGACCTTCCATATCGGCGGAACGGCCAGTCGCGTGCACGAGGAATCCAACGTCGAGGCGAAGAACACCGGAACGGTGAAATTCCTCGGTGTCTCGGCGGTGGTCAATCCGGCCGGTGATCAAGTCGTCATGAATCGCCAGGGAAGCTTGGTGATTCTTGATCACAAGGGGCGTGAGCTCGAGCGGCATGCGGTGGCTTACGGCGCCATTCTCAAGGTCAAAGAGGGTGCGACCGTCAACCCCGGTGATCGCATGATGGAATGGGATCCCTACACCTTTGCGATTCTTTCGGAAGAGGGCGGTACCGTGCACTTCCAAGACATCGCCGATGGAACGACCTTGCGGGAGGAGCAGGACGAGGTCACCGGTCTGGTGCAGAAGACCATCATTCCCCCCAAGGACGAGACGCTGATTCCGAAGATCGTGATCAAGAAGGGCAAGACGAAGCTGCGTGAATATGCTCTGCCGGTGCGTTCGATTCTGATGGTCGAGGACGGTGGAGAGGTCTTCCCCGGCGACATCATGGTGAAGATCCCGCGAGAAACGACCAAGACCAAGGACATCACCGGAGGACTTCCGCGCGTCGTCGAACTCTTCGAGGCCCGGGAACCGAAGGAACCGGCGGTGATCTCCGAGATCGACGGCGTCGTGGAATACGGACCCATCGAAAAGGGGAATCGCCTGATTTATGTGACCAGCAGCGAAGGCGAGCGCCGGACCTACAAGATCCCCAAGGGCAAGCATATCGCGGTGCGTGAGGGCGAAGACGTGATCGCCGGCGACGCATTGATGGACGGCCCGAAGAATCCGCACGACATCCTCAGCGTTCTCGGAGAAAAGGAACTGCAGGACTACCTGGTCAATGAGATCCAAGAGGTCTACCGATTGCAGGGTGTGGACATCAACGACAAGCACATCGAAGTCATCGTGCGGCAGATGATGCGTTGGGTGAAGATCGAAGATGTCGGCGATACCGAGTTCGTGCTGGAGGAGAAGGTCGATCGCTTCCGCTTCCGCGCCGAGAACGAGCGAGTGCTCTCGGAAGGCGGACAGCCGGCGATGGGACGCCCGCTACTGCTGGGGATCACCAAGGCTTCGCTTTCTACGGATTCCTTCGTCTCCGCTGCTTCGTTCCAAGAGACCACACGTGTTCTGACTGAAGCGGCCATCAATGGAAAGATCGATACTCTGCGTGGGCTCAAAGAAAACGTCATCATGGGGCGTTTGATTCCCGCGGGGACCGGTGCAGATCCCTATCGCACTCTCGACCTGCCCGCGCCCGAGCCGGTTGCGGCGGAACCCGAAGAGGACATCCTCTCGCTAGAGACCGGTGCCGACGATGCGACCTTGGCTCAGCTGCTCGCAGGAGGTGGCGACCTCGGAAGCGCTCCGAGTTCTCCGCCGGCAAAGCAGTAGCAAGGAACACGGGCGGTCACGACCATGACCGCCAAGCGAGGAAGCCGATCCTGCAAGGGATCGGCTTTTTCGTTATCGTGGGATGCCAAGGTCGGCAATGGGCCTGTGGAGAGGGCGTTCGGAGAAGGTAGAAAACCATGCCCGGAATGCCGGGGAGATCGGCTCGCACGGTATTTTATGTGCGACCTCTAACGTGCGGTAACAAGGCGACTTACGGGTCACCCCGTGGTTTCATGGAAGAACCGCGTATCCCAAGTGCAGAGTTTTGCACGCTTTGCCTTGACAAGGCCCCGGGCCTCCCGTAGCCTCCCCCGGTTCCTGGAGAACGCTTCGGTTTCTCGTGGAGACCGAAGATGAGCGACGGCGAACGGCTGAATCCGCCTCGTACGCGGCGTTGCTGCGTGCAGGGTCCGGTCCAGTACGCGCCAGGGTAGAAATATCGGCAAGCAGTGAACCTTCGATGCGGGGTCCCACCTGCGCCCCGGGGGAAGGCCTGCCAGATCCGTTGCGACCTCCCATCCCTGTCGGGGTGCGTTCACTCGAAAGAGTGAGCAGGGGAGGAGCACGGTGAGCGCCGTGTTGCATGCGCCACAGCAGGACAATTGAGCCGATTCGGCCCGAGATCAACCCGCAGGCGGCGGCGTTGTCCCGGAGCCGTCTCAGCGGAAGCGAGGCCCGCAGTGCCGACAATCAGCCAACTGGTACGCCAGGGGCGGAAGGTCATCAAGAGCAAGACCGCCAGCCCGGCGCTTCAATCGTGTCCCCAGCGACGCGGCGTTTGCACGCGCGTCTATACGACCACGCCCAAGAAGCCGAACTCGGCTTTGCGGAAGGTTGCGCGTGTTCGCCTGACCAGCGGGATCGAAGTGACCGCATACATCCCCGGAGTCGGTCACAATCTTCAGGAGCATTCCATCGTGCTCATCAGAGGCGGTCGTGTGAAAGACCTTCCGGGTGTGCGTTACCACATCGTGCGCGGGACTCTGGATACCTCCGGCGTCGATGGGCGCCGCCAGAGCCGATCGAAGTACGGCGCCAAGCGCCCGAAGTCCTAAGGGATACTGATCATGCCGAGACGACGCGAAGTTCCGAAAAGAGAAGTTCCCCCCGATCCGATCTACGGTTCCGTTCTTGCCACTCAGTTC
>JALUUK010000549.1 GCA_027021395.1 Acidobacteriota bacterium | reverse complement strand
CGTGTCCGAACGGATGGCCTCGCCAGCTACGATGGCTTGGAGCACGCCTACGAGCATGACGTCCAGACCATCGGGAACCCTAAGACCGCTTCTGAGAAGTTCCCCCACGTCCACCGGATCTTCTCGCTCTTCAAGCGATTGATTCTTTCGACCTACCAGGGATCCGTCAGCCCGAAGTACCTGGCGGCCTACTGCAACGAATGGGTATTCCGGTTCAACAGGAGGACGTCCAAGTCTCGCACCCTTCTTCTCCAGCGGGTCCTCGAGAATGGTGTTCGTTCCAAGGCACGTGTTCATGTCTTCGTTCGTCGCAACGACATCACGGGCCTCCTGGCCGCCTGAGCGAAGGGGACACCCCGATCAGAAGCTCCATGAGGTAAGGGAGACGAGCATTCTGATGAACGAGAACACACCATCGATAGTGGCTAGTGGCCGCCCTCTTGACTTGGTCAAGCAGCGGCCACCACCGCCCGAGCGGTTCCACCCTGAGGGCGGAAGTGGATCCGCTTCGATCGCAAAACATGAACGGTTCGCGTCTCCAGAGAAGACGCGGTGTTGGTGGATGCTGACATCTGTATTGCTCGGACGCCAACTGGATTCGTCTATGGATGCGTCTCGGTCAGGCGGCAGCGGCGGTCGAGGGCTCCTGTCGGCGTCGAGTTGGACTACTGCCACCGTGCATCTCAATGCTTCTATTACGTACCAGTGGAGATGATTCAATGAGGTTCGCACTGTCCTTGAGCATGGCCGTCCTGGTCGGCTTTATCGCGGGCTGGTCCGTCGCGCCATCCGAGATCGGTGCAGGTCCAGTGGTCGATCGCGTCACTGATTCTCTCCCGGCTCCACGATCCAGGCCGTTCGGAGAACGGCCAGCCCATCTCCATCCATCGGAGACGAAGGAGCCTCCACAGAGGCCGGTTTCTCCCACCAGGATCGCCCAGGAGGCGCCCCGAGCGACAGACCGACCCGAAGCGGTCGATCCTCGTACAGGACTCCCAGATGCGGTTCTGGGACGTCTGGTCATCGGGCTTCACATCCAGGCCGAAGGTCGCCGCATGGCTCTGCTCGACTTGGCAAGTGGAGATGACCCGTCGGTCGCTCTTGACCGTGTGGCTGAGACGGAGTTCTCCCGGGAGGCGCGCGCGGCAACCCTCCTGGCATTCCTTCGGGCTGAACTGGGGAGCGACGCCGAGGTCGCTGCGGTGCTGCTGCGTGTGAAGGACTACTGTGAGTCCGAGTGGGCTCGATGGTGTGGCGGAAGAATTCCGCCGCCTGGATGCGTTCCCCAATCGGTGGCGTTCCAGATTTACGATCTTCTCTGTCGATAGGAGGTGCTTGGATGCTGCGTGCAATGATACTCTTCCCTTTTTTCGCCACGGCGCTCACGGCCCAGTCGAGCTTCATTCTCACCGGATCGGGCACTGCACTCGATGCGAGCGGAAACCTCGTGTCGGTTTCGATCACGGCTACTGTTTATGTCAACGGTCCACAAGACGGTGCATCGGCTATCGTAGTGATCGATGGTCGGAGTTACGCGGTCAACTTGAAGTACCGTCCCGGGGCGGCGCCGAGTGGCCAGGAGTGGTACTCGGGCACTGTCGAGGTGAACGGAGTGAAGGTGCGTGTCGGGCTCCTGCTCGGTCATCCACAGGGTCCAGGCGCGCAGGTGGGATGGTCGGGTTCGGGTCCCCAGCCGACGGGGGGTTCTGGCTTCGTATTCTGATTCCTCTCAAGTCTGGTAGGACGGCTCCGGGTGGCCGTCCGTGGAGCTGGGCCTTTCGGCGCTTCACACTCTCGCGTGGGTGCATGGGCGGTGGGTCTCAAGGTGCTTGTCGCCTGAGGGTAGTCCATCAGGCGACAACGATCTT
>JALUUK010000548.1 GCA_027021395.1 Acidobacteriota bacterium | reverse complement strand
CCAACAAACCGTGATACCGCTTAGTGCTCGCCATCTTCATCCTCCAGGGTACGACCTTCGAGAAACGCCCGAAATACCTTGTCCGATGCGGACTCCGCCTCTTCGCGGCTGCCGGTGAAACGAATTCGCCCTTCGTGCAAGAATGCGAAACGATCCCCCACCGCGAATGCCGAGTGAATGTCGTGCGTCACCACGATGGAAGTCACGGCAAGACGCCGCTGCATGGATCGAATCAGGGCGTTGATCGTATTCGACGTCACGGGATCTAGACCCGTGGTCGGCTCATCATAGAGAATCGCGCGTGGAGCGACGGCGATGGCTCTCGCTAGGGCGACGCGCTTGCGCATACCTCCGGACAACTCCGACGGCATCAACTCCGCGACCCGCGGAGACAAACCCACCAAACCGAGAACTTCCGGAATGCGATCGCGAATCTGCCGAATCGGCCGCCCCGCCTCGCGCAGGGGAAAAGCGATGTTGTCGTGGACATCCATGGAATCGAAGAGCGCACCGCCCTGAAAGAGAAACCCGACCTTGCGCCGAATCGAGACGAGATCCCGCTCTCTCCGTGCTTGAACCTCCTGCCCATCGACGACCACCGTGCCGCGATCCGGATGGGTCAATCCGATGACGTGCCTCAAGGTGACCGATTTTCCACTCCCGGACGCTCCGAGAATCACCAACGTCTCGCCTTCTTGCACTTCGAGATCGACGCCGCGGAGAATCGACTTCGCGCCGAAGGCCTTGTGAATCTCGCTCAGCTTGATCATCAGAAACTCATCTGGATGAAGAGGAAGAGTTTCGCCAAGAAGAAATTGCTGATAAAGATGCACACGGAAGCCGCCACGACGGTATTTGTCGTCGCACGCCCTACGCCCGTAGCGCCTCCGGTGGTCTTCAAGCCGTTGAAGCAGGCAATGATGCCGATGAAGAAGGCGAAAAAGAAGGTCTTGCCGACGCTGGAAATCAGGTCTCCGACATAGAGTATCTCTCGGACCTTCGACCAGTAGTAGTCGCTGGACTGGCCGATCTCCGCGACGGCGATATAGAGGCCGCCGAGGATTCCCAAGGTGTCGCCCAAGATCGTCAGGACCGGGACCATGATCATCAGTGCGACCATCCGGGGAATGACCAGCTTCTTGATGGGTGAGGCTCCGAGAGCCCGAATCGCATCGATTTGCTCGGTGACTTCCATCGAACCGAGTTCGGCGGTCATGCCGGCGCCGACACGTGCCGCGAGCATGACGGCGGTCAGCACGGGACCGAGTTCCTTGACGACGGAAAGCGACACGAAGGAGCCGACGTAGAGCTTCGCTCCGTAGGCCGCGAGCGTGTAGGAGACTTGGAGCGCCATCACCGCACCGGTAAATAGCAGCGTGATGGCGACCAGCGGCAAAGATCGCACGCCGACTCTATGCATCTGCTCGACGATCAACCCTCCCTCGAAGGGCCGCCGGAACAACAGCCGCAGGCAATCCAGCACCAGAAGCGCGATCTGCCCAATGGCCGCGAAGAGTTGAAGAATGAATGACATCAGCTATCGCCTAGCGCGCATTATGCCCGATCGTTTTCGCCCGCGCGCGCTGCGACCCGCCACTGTCGTCGGCGAGGCCGGCGAATCGCAACCTCGCCTTCGTGTGTGGGCTCATGACGACGGGCCGAGATCCCCGCATCCCCGGCGGCAACCTCTTCTTCATCCTGCTATCTTGGCGCCCATGATCCGCGGACTTGCCGTATTTCTGACCCACGTCGTGCTCTTCCCCATCCTGGGTACGTGGGCTTTGCTCGGGCACAAGCTCAGACCGCAAAGCGACCACCTGATGAAGACGGGAGCGGTCTGGGCGCGCTGCATCATGTGGGTGGGGGGAACGCGGCTGAAGATCAAGAATCCCGGCATTCCCGATGCGAATCGCCCTGCGGTCATCGTAGCCAACCATACCTCCAACATGGAGGTTTTCGCGCTGATGGCCACACTCGCAGCTCCGGCGCGCTACGCCGCCAAAGCCGCGCTCTTCAAGCTGCCTTTCCTCGGGCGCTGCCTCGATGCCGCGGGAACCGTACCCATTCCGGTTTCCCTCTCGCGGGCCGAACTTCCTCATATCGAGAGGCTCGGCAAAGCACTCGAGGAGTCTGCCCTCGTCATCTATTTTCCGGAAGGGGAACGCAACCCGGCCGGCGAACTCGGCGCGTTCAAGCTCGGGGCGTTCGCCACAGCCATCGCCTACCAAGTCCCGATCATACCCCTGGCCATTCATGGCGGCTTCGCCATCGACCCGCGCGGAAGCCACCGCATCCGAGCTGGAACGCTCACTCTCGAGTATCTCGACCCGATCCCCACGACCGGGCTCGATCAGAACGACCGGCGCACTTTGCGAGACAAGGCGCGCGCGACCATCGAAGCGGCTCTAAGCCGCGCCCAGCACGACCGCTAACCGGTTTCCGCGAGGCGAAGCTGCGTTCCGTATTTCCGGAGAATCTCGCGACGCAGGGCTTCCGAAAAGCTCGTACGGCCCTCGGAATCGATGTGGCGAAACGCTTCGTTGCGGGCGATCAGTAGCAGTTCCTTGTGTCGCACGAGGTCGGCCACCCGGAAGCTCGGCATACCGGACTGCGCCGTCCCCGCGACCTCACCGGCCCCTCGCAAGCAGAGATCTTTCTCGGCCACCCGAAAACCGTCGTCCGTCTCCTCGAGAACCCTCAGCCGCTCGAGCGCCTCAGGGTCCGCTCCTTCGGAAGCGATCAGAACGCAATACGACTTCAGATCACCGCGACCGACACGGCCTCGAAGCTGATGAAGTTGAGCTAGGCCGAATCGCTCGGCATCTTCCACCAAGATCACGGACGCGGACGCGATATCGATCCCGACTTCGATCACCGTCGTCGCAACGAGAATCTGCTCGTTCCCCGCCTTGAAACTTTCGAGTCGCTCTTGACGCTCCTCCGCTTTCATCTTTCCGTGCACGATACCGATGCGCAGCTCCTTGTCCGGAAAAGCGGCGCGAAATTCGGCCGGCGCCTGTTGCGCTGCACGCAGGCCGCTCTTGGCCCCGTCTTCGACGGCGGGCCTGACGACATAGATCTGCCGTCCTTCGTCGATCGCCTGCCGCAGACCCCGAAAGACCTGCTCGCGTTGATCCGCACGCCTGACCACCGTGCGGATGGGCCGCCTGCCGGGCGGCTTCTCATCGAGGATCGAAACATCCAAATCACCGTAGAGAACCATGGCCAGTGTTCGGGGTATCGGCGTCGCAGACATGACCAAGACGTCCGGGTGCGCTCCCTTGGAGACGAGATCCGCCCGCTGCACGACTCCGAAGCGATGCTGCTCGTCGATGACGACCATTCCCAGCTTCTTGAACTTCACTTTCTCCGAGATCAACGAGTGCGTACCTACGATCAGCTGCGCCAATCCATCTTCGATGCGGGCGCGCACCTGCTTTTGCTGCCGCATGGGGATTCCTGCGCTCAAGAGATCGACCGTCATCGAATGCCCCTGAAGAAGGGCCTGCAAACCGGCCGCATGCTGCCTAGCCAACACTTCCGTCGGAGCCATCAATGCTGCTTGAAAACCGTTCTCCCGTGCCACCAGCATGGCCAGCAGGGCCACGATCGTCTTCCCAGAGCCGACATCGCCCATGAGCAAACGACTCATGGGCCAAGCCGCCTTCAGGTCCTCACCGATCTCCCCCAGGACCCGCTGCTGGGCCGCAGTCAACTTGAACGGCAAGACGGCCGCCAGCCGCCGCCGGAGGTCCTCGTCGAGCCTGTAACCTTCGCAGCGTTTCTCACGCATCCGCCGGGCGCGTCGCAGTGCCAATCCGGCCTCGAGCAGGAAGAATTCATCGAAGGCCAGCCGTCTATGTCCGGCAGTGCATCGGCTCCGAAGGTCCGACTCATCGACCGACGAACCGGGCCGGTGCACTTGGCGAAATGCATCGAGTCGGCTCGGCAGCCCCAAGCGTGAGAGCATTTCGGCATCGAGCGGGTCATCGATCTCTTCGAGTCCATCGAGAATCACCGCGATCGCTTGGCGAACTCGACGCGCTTTGAGCGGTCCGACTTTCTCGTAGACCGGAATCCAACCGGTCACTCCGGAAAGCCCACCTCCCGGGCGCAGGATTTCGAATTCCGGAGCATGCATTTCAAGGCCATGGCGCGTCAGGCGTACGGCACCGTGCACGAGGACTCGCGCACCCTGCTCGAAATACTCGGCCAGATAGGGCCGATTGAAGAAGAGAACGCGCATTTCCGAGGTCCCATCGTCGATGACGACGGTCAGGATGTTCAGCCGTCTTCGACGCGCCCCGGCCGAATGGGTTGAAACGATCTCTCCTATCGCCGTCAGAACCTCTCCCGGGCGCGCATCGCTGAGGGGAAGCGGTCGTCGGCGGTCCTCGTAACGAAAGGGCAGGTGCTCGAGCAGGTCTCCTAGCGTCCGAACGCCGCGTTCGGCCAACTCCTCCTCTTGGCGAGGGCCGATCCCTCGGAGCCGCCGGACCGGATCACCGAAATGGATGGGCCGCGCAGTGCTCATGGTGGCACGTTAGCACAGCCGCAAACCGGGGCCCGCCCGAAGTCGCCGGAAAGGCCGCACCCTCGGTAGGGTCTCATCCCTAGGGCGCGATCTTTCTCGAGAGGTCGACCCCGGTAGGAAGCGTTCAGGATGTTGAATGCCGGGCCTTGTGCACGCCGAGAGCCAAGCCCAACAACACCATGGCTCCTCCCGGATAGAAGCCCGGCGAAGGCCATTGATCGAAAAAGAGCACGACCCACAGGCTCGAGAGCAACGGCTCTCCGAGCAGCGCCAATTGTGCCTGTTGAGCTGGGAGGCGGCGCATCGCAGCATTGAGCAACCCGTGCCCGCCCACCTGAGGAACGAGCGCCAACGCTACCACCACCATCCACAGTCCCACCCCTCTTGGAGGCTCCGAAACCGGGCCTAGCGTGACTCCGGCCAAGAGCGCCGCCGTGGTGAGAAACAGCCCGCCCCAGAGGCAGACCGCTGCGAAGTACCCACTCAGCGGCACACGAGATCGCAATCGACGGCCGATGATCAAGTAGAGCGACGCCGCCAGAGCCGCCAGCAAAGCCAAGGCATCCCCCATCCATTGCCGAGAACCCCCGAACGCGCTCCGAGCAGCCGCCCCGTGAATGCCCGCGATCCATGCCGAGCCGAGCATTCCGACGAAGACCCCGAGCCACTGACGTCCGCTCGTTCGCTCACCCAAGAGGAAAGGCGCAAGCAGAGCCGCGAAGAGCGGGGTCGTCGCCACCAGGGTGGTGGACGCAGCGACGCTCGTCATTTCCAGAGAGGCGAACCAGGCCGCGAAATGCAGCGCCAAGAACAGCCCGGGCAACGCGGAGACTCGCCAAAGGTCCAGCGAGAAAAAAACGCCTCGCCTCCCTGATAGGAGCGACAACACGACTCCGGCGAGACCGAGGCGCCATGCCCCAAGAAAGAGCGGCGATTCCCCGGGGACCGCCTTGACCAATGGCGCTGCGGTGGAAGCACAGACGATCGCCGCAAAGAGCATGACCCGAGCCTGCGCCGAGTTCATGCTCATGGCGAGGTCTGAATCGCTTCTCCTTCGGGCATGACCTCGAGGAGGCCGCGGCGCCATAGGGCCGCGGCGGCTCGGGCCACCTCGAGATCGATTTCCGGAAGCGCGTCCATGATGTCGCGCAAGGTACTCGATCGATCGACGATTTCCAAGACCTGACGTTCCATGGGGCGCAGCGGATCAGCGTCGGCCTCGTCCATCGCCTCCGGACGGCGCAACAAACTCCGTCCCTCCGGCGGCAGTTCCGGGCGCAAACGCGCCAGATCATCGAGCGCAACCAAACCGTCCATCAGCAAGCGCTGAGTATTGGCCTCGAGATCCTCGCTGACCACCGGATCATCGATCGGGTCGAAATGAAAATCGAGGTTGCGCCAACCCACCATGCGAAACAGTGCCTTGCGCCCCCTCGTCTTCGCTGTAAACGCCCCCACGATGCGCCCTTCGCGGAAGTGAATCCGCCCAGCTTCCTCTCCACGCAGTCGCAGGCATCCGGTCTTGCCGTTCATGGCCAAGAGCTGGAGCAGGTCGGCGATGGGCAGGTGGCTGCTGTGCCCGGAAAGAAAGATGCGCTGCGACTCACCGACCGCGGCTCCTCCCCGGCTCCGTTCGAGCACCAAGCGGATGCGAACGAGCAATTCTTCCATCGAGAAGGGTTTGCAGAGGTAGTCGTAGGCCCCGGCTTGCAATGCTCGGACACGCGAGGGCACTTCCCTGTCGCTAGAGAGAAACACGACAGGCACGTCGCGCACGTGCGGATCCGCTTTGATCGTCTCGAGCAGCGACCATCCATCCCCGTCCGGCATCGCCGACTCGGTGACGATCAGATCCGGCGTGATCTTCGCTAGACGGTCGAGCGCCTCCCGCCCGGAAGCGGCAGTGACGACACCCAAGCCGTTCTCCGCGAGCATGTTGCGCACCAATTCACGAATCAGTGCATTGTCATCGACGAAAAGAATCGTCGGCAGATAGTCTGCTGTCATGGTCCTTCCGGGGGGAGTCTCCGTGGGAAATCGTGGTGCGCGGAGATGTCGCGGTCAAGCACGTCCCATCGAGCGCTTTCCTGGATCGACTCCCTCCATCAGGCATAATCCTTCGATCTCGAGGAGCTTTTCCGTGACGACGCCTTCCGAAAGACGCAAGATCTTGATCATCGGCTCGGGTCCCGCCGGCTATACTGCCGCGATCTATACCGCGCGCGCCAACCTCGCCCCCATGTTGATCCAGGGATTGCAGCCCGGCGGCCAGTTGACGATCACCACGGACGTGGAGAACTATCCGGGCTTTCCCGAAGGCATCATGGGTCCTGAGATGATGGAATTTTTTCGCCGGCAAGCCGAGCGTTTCGGGACGGAGATCCTTCACGGAGTCGTGACCGGAGTGGATCTTTCACGCTCTCCGTTCGCGGTCGAGATCGACGAAGAGAGGACGGTTCACTGCGAAGCGTTGATCATTTCGACGGGGGCGTCGGCAAAGCACCTCGGGCTGCCTTCCGAACAACGCCTCCTCGGCAGCGGTGTTTCGATGTGCGCGACCTGTGATGGCTTCTTTTTCCGGGACCGAGAGATCTTTGTCGTTGGTGGCGGAGACACCGCGCTCGAAGAAGCATCGTTTCTCACCCGTTTCGGCAGCGCGGTGCACCTCGTCCATCGGCGCGATGCGCTCCGCGGATCGAAGGTCATGCAGGACCGCGTTCTAACGCACGAGAAGATCAAGATCCATTGGGACAGCGTGGTCGAGGAGATCCTCGGCGACGACACGGTCACCGGCATCCGCCTTCGCCACGTCAAAACGGATGAGATCGTCGAACACCCTTGCGCTGCAGTTTTTGTGGCAATCGGCCACAAACCCAACACCGAACTCTTCGAGGGACAACTCGAAATGAACGAGACGGGATATATCATCACCCGTCCCGGATCGACCTATACATCGCGAGAAGGAGTCTTCGCTTGCGGTGATGCCCAAGACTGGACCTACCGACAAGCGGTCACTGCTGCGGGAACGGGATGCATGGCGGCCATCGACGCCGAACGCTGGCTCGAAGCACAAGAGAAGTGACCGGAGTACGTGCCCGTGCCGATTTTCTACTGCGTGGGCTAGCCCGGCTTCAACCACGATGCCGGATCGACCGCCTTGCCGCTCTCTCGCATCTCGAAATAGAGGTAGGATCCCTTGAGCGACCCGGTATCTCCGACGCGGCCGATGGCTTGGTCCCGCTCTACGCTCGCGCCCTTTGAGACTGTGATCACCGATAGGTGCGCGTAGACCGAATGCACCCCGCCGCCGTGGTCCACCACCACCATCAAGCCATAGCCCCGAAACCAATCCGCCCAAACGACGTGCCCGTCAAAGACCGACCGAACTTTCGCACCGAAACGCGCATCGATGTCCCAGCCCTGATGCGGAAGGACCGTACCGAAACGGGAATCCCGCACATCCCCGAAGGGCTGCGAAATCCGTCCCCCAGCCGGTCGCGAAAGCAAGCCGCGAAAGTGCCGTATGTCCAAGTTCAAGCCCCCGATCGCGCGTTGCCCGGTGATCATTTCGCCGATCAGATCGGAAGCGCGCTGCAATTCCTCGAGCGCTCTCGCGCGAACGGAATGTTGCTCACGAATTCGGGAGAGAAGCTTGCGGCGTGCAGCCGTCGCCCGATCGAGTCGCATCCGCGAGGCCCGGATCTCCTCTTGTCGTTCCGCCAACGCCTTCTCCTGGGATTCCTCGACGTCTTGCAGCTCTTCGAGCTTCCGTAGATCGCTGCGAATGCGCTCGACTTCGATCCCCTCCCTCCGTGTGAGTTCATGCGCTAGGCGTAGACCGCCGGCCAACTTTTCCGCATCGGCAGCGGCGAGAACGGGCCTGATCCGCGATGAAGGCCCGACGCGATTCAACAACCGGGCGGTCGCAGCCAAACGCGAACGTCGAGTAGAAAGACTGGCCCTCACCGCAGCGACCTGCTCTCGCGTCGCCGTAAGCGCTTCTGCTGCCAAGTCCCTCAAAACACGCAATCGCTCGCGCTGAGCGTCGAGCAGACGAGCTTCAGCAGCAAGGCGATCGAGCTTGCCCAAGATACCGACCTCGCGTGCAACGAGCTGGTC
>JALUUK010000547.1 GCA_027021395.1 Acidobacteriota bacterium | reverse complement strand
CCTTGCGGCAAGGAGGGAGCCCGACGCGGAATCGTACTCTGCAAGCTCGCATCCCTCGTGCAGGTCGAGGGTTAGAGCACGCTGACCCGCGACATGGACCTGCCCCTGGAGGTCGAAAGCCCAGACGCGGTTTTCAGCGCCGACGGCCGAGTGCGCCGACGCGATTCCCGGCACGAGCAAGCTCGCCAGGACGCACAGCAGCGCGAGGATGGGCCATCGGGATCGCATGCCCCCAGTCTCGCGCATTGACGCAGCATAGGCAAGATCGACGGCCAGCGAGCAGCCACGAAGCTTAGAGAGATTGGAGGAGGCGGCAGGCACCGTGCTTGCCGAACTCAGCGGGGCGGAAGAGGCATTGCGCGAATCTGCCACTTTGTGCGGCACTATCGTTTGGAAAACTTCCGGTTGGTGTGCGGCACCTACCCCCGTACTGCGCAAGCTCGGATGGCTTGAAGACGAGGACCGGCAGGCGTTGCGCGAAGTGCTCGATGCGATCCTGAGGGAAGAACGAGAGGTTCCAAACCCAGCTTGTCCCGGCTCCTCGCTGGCCACCCGATTGCGACCGTCACGATCGTCTCCTAGCCTCAAGCTTGTCGAGAAGCCGCCATAGGGGAATCCTGAAGTCGGACACTTGCAGTCTCACGCCGTAATGCGCTTCGCACCGATCGTTTAGCTCCGCCTCGTCGCCGACGAAGACGTCATAGAGCGTCGCCTCGTCAGAAACAAAGTACGGCCGTTCCTCCGCCCCCAATAACGCTCGGAAGAATTCCTCAGCCTTCCCCCCGCGCCGGTCCATTTCCTCGCTACCGGAGAGCTTGTACTCCTTGTCCATGGCGCCTCCCTTCACTTGAGTGGTACGAAACGCCCACTCGCTATCCCGTTGGCAAGGCCATTCGGCCGGATGGGGCCGACGGAGATGATTCGAAAGGCGTTCCGCGACGTCGTGATCCTGAGCAGAATCCCGTCAACCTCTTGGATGACGTTGATGTGACCGGACCTCGCATCGAGAAAACGCTGTGCAGCTGGGTTGTTGACCAGCTGTTGCAAGCGCTCACCGGTCAGTTTCCCGGCCAGCTTGCCCAGGCGAGAGTCCGCGAGTTGCCCCGCAACACGCGGCGCCAGCTCAAACGCCTTCGCTCCCCCTCTTGCGGCCCTCGTCCCCCCCTTTGCGGCGCGCGCAAGTTTCAAGGTCTTCGCAAGCTTGTCGAGGCCTTTCGTCCCCACGACCGCGAGCGCGACGTTGCCAACGACCTTTCCGACGATCTCGCCCTTCTGGAAGTCGTCACCGGTCTTGAAGTCCGCGACCGTCTCGGAGATCGCGGCTCTGACCGCCATCGCGGTTTGAATCGGGTGGACAACAGCCGTACCGACGCCCCTCGCAGTCTGGATCGGATGGGCGATGGCAGTCACCACCCCCCCGATCGCATCTACGCCCGCGCCCCACAATCCTGCCCCAAACCCCACCGTGGCATCCCATGCGTCTTCACCGTTCGGATCGAAATACCGGATCGGGTTGTCCAGCGCGTAGGTGTAGCGATTCCATGATCCTGGCAATTCGGGACCCGAGCTTTTCCGGAGAGGATCGACACCGACAAACTGGCCGAGGCTGGCTCCATAGCTTCTCGCCAGCATGTAATCGAGCCCTGTGCGTGTGTCCCTCTCGTGGCCGGTGAATCGCCTCCGGGAGGCCGCCGGATCGCTTCCTGCCGGGTCGATCTCGAGGCCGAAGGGGTAGTAGTCGCGCCTGTCGCCGGCGGCGCTCCAGCCGGCCTCGTCGGAGGCGGCGCGGAGCGATCCCAGGTGGTCCCGGGTGTGAAACCGGTCCGCGAAGCCGTAGGGCGAGGGGTCGTCCGGGCCGGGGCATTCGCCCAGG
>JALUUK010000546.1 GCA_027021395.1 Acidobacteriota bacterium | reverse complement strand
GAGACCGCGCCGACTCGCGGTCATCGGAGGGGGGCCGATCGGCGTCGAGATGGCGCAATGCTTCGCGCGCCTCGGCTCGGAAGTCACGCTCTTCGAGGCGCTGCCGCGGATCTTGATGCACGACGACCCCGCCGCAGCCCAAGCGGTGCATCGCGCGCTCGAAAGCGACGGGGTCGCCATCAGGACCTCCTGCACCATCGGCCGCGTCGAAAAGCTCGATGCGATCCGCGTGATCCACAGCGTGCTTCCGGATCGGCCCACCTTGAGCGAACACTTCGATCAGATTCTGGTGGCCGCGGGTCGCAAGCCCTGCGTCGAAGGAATGGACCTAGAAAAGGCCGGTGTCGACTTCGACCCGAAAAGCGGCATTCATGTCGACGACCGCCTCAAAACGACCGCTTCGCATATCTTCGCGGCGGGGGATGTCGCCTCCCCATATAAGTTCACCCATGCTGCGGATGCGATGGCGCGCATCGTCGTGCAGAACGCGCTCTTTCCCTTCAAAGCGCGCGCTTCGCGCTTGGTCGTTCCGTGGTGCACCTACACCGATCCGGAGCTTGCGCACGTCGGCTTGACGCCGCAACTTGCCGAAGAACGGCAGATCGAGATCGACACCTACGAGCTTTCCTTTCGCGATCTCGACCGTGCGCTTCTCGATGGGGAATGCGAAGGCCTCGCGCGCATCCACGTGCGACGCGGCAATGGACGCGTCGTCGGCGGAACGATCGTCGCGCGACATGCGGGCGAGATGATCGGCCAGATCACGATGGCCGTTTCCGCCCGCCGAAAGCTCGATGTCTTTTCGAAGACCATCCAGCCCTATCCCACGCGAGCCGAGGCCTTGCGCAAGCTCGGCGATGACTTCCGGCGCAGCAAGCTCCAGCCGGGAGTGCAAGCTCTGCTCAGACGCTACCTCGCTTGGCTTCGTTGACGTCGGTCTTTTTCGCCCCATGCTCTTGCCGCCCGTCGTGCCGGCAATGGTCGACGACTTCCACCTTCCTTGAAGTCGGTCTTCTCCCGCGCCGCGCTCCCTCCTTTCGCGCACCTTCTGATCCACCTTCTTTTCTCGGCTCGGCTCCTTTGCGACGAGCTCGCCTTTGCCTGCGGGCGCAACGGTGTATGCTCGGCGCTCGACGTCGTGGGAGACGGTGATGGTGGCAGTGCAGAACCCGGCGAAACGTCTGATCGGCCCCGGTTTATGGCTGATGGTGGCGGGCCTTTTCGCCGCTTCGGGAGTCGCTTCGCTCGCCGAACAAGTCGTCTGGAATCGCTGGCTGACCTTGGCTCTCGGTTCGAGTTCGCATGCGGCGACGGTCGTCTTGGCATCGTTCATGGGCGGCCTCGGACTGGGCTCTTGGATCGGCGGTAAAGCGGCCAAGCTCTCGCGCGACGCCGGACTCAGGCTCTACGCGATCGCCGAGATCGCCGTCGGACTTTGGGCGCTCTTTTCGATCGTCCTGCTCCGCACCGTTCTGCCGCAAAGCGCTGCCGCCCTCGCCCGAGCCTCGGACTCGGCGACGCTCCCCTTTCATTGGCGGGTGGGGCTCTCCGTGCTGGGGCTGGCGATTCCGACGCTCCTGATGGGAGCGACCGTGCCCTTCATCGCTCAGTGGGCCGCGCGCGTCGGATTTCGCCCCGGGCGCGACATCGGCTGGCTCTACGCGCTCAACACGCTCGGGGGCGCGGCCGGAGCATTGATCGCGACCTTCTGGTGGATCAGCCATTGGGGGCTGACGCGGACCGTCGTCGTCGCGGCAGCGATCAACATCGCGGTGGGGGTCGTCGCATGGATCTTGGCCCGTCGCCCGGTGCGCGAAGTCTCGAAAAGCATGCGCGCTCAACACGCACCGCGCATCAGCGAAACGAGAAACGCTTT
>JALUUK010000545.1 GCA_027021395.1 Acidobacteriota bacterium | reverse complement strand
GGTAGCCGAGCGACCATTCGCGACGACTCCGGCAAGGAGCTTTGGAGAGTAAGGCGCAAGCGATCGAAGCGGCGGGTCAATCCGTACCAGGCCGAGCATGACGTGCTCTTCGACGCGATCCGACGCGGCACGGACCACGATGAAGCGCAGAGTGCGGCATGGAGCACGATGACCGCCATTCTCGGCCGGCTGGCGACCTATTCCGGGAAGGTCGTCAGGTGGGATGATGCCGTCGCTTCGGACATCGTACTGACAACAGACGCCGAGGACTGGGCGGCGGAAGCCCCGATCGAACCGGACGCCGACGGGAGCTACCCTGTCGCCGTCCCGGGATTGACTCGGGTCCTATGACAGCGGAGAGGCGATCGATGGAGTCGCACCGACGGCAGTTTCTTCGACGCGCGGCGATCGGCGCGGCGGCGCTCGCGGGCGCCGGCGGCAGCCGGCCGGCGCGGTCCGCCACCGCGTCGTCCGAAGCGTTTCATCTGAAGTTCGCACCGCACTTCGGAATGTTCCGGAATCTCGCCGGGAAAGGGCTGACCGACCAGCTTCGCTTCGCCGCCGACCAGGGCTTTCGCGCGTGGGAAGACAACGGGATGAAGGGACGTTCCGTAGCGACTCAGGAGCGGATCGCTAAAACCATGCAGGAGCTCGGCATCGAGATGGGAGTCATCTCGGCCCTTCGAGGCGTGTGGAACAGCGTCAATTTCGCCGGCGAGGATCGGTCGGAGCGAGCGAAAATTCTCGAGGCCGTGCGCGCGTCGATCGATGTTGCCAAACGAACCAATGCGAAGTACATGACCGTCGTCCCGGGACTTGCCGACCCCAAGCTTCCGCTCGATTACCAGACGGCCAATTGCATCGAACTGCTCAAACGGTGCTGCGACATCGTCGAGCCTCATGGACTCGTCATGGTGATCGAACCGCTCAACCGGAAGACGAACCATCCCGGTGTCTTCCTCTACGGTTCGCCTCAGGCGTACCTGATATGCCGAGCGGTGAACCGGCCGTCGTGCAAGATTCTGTTCGACATTTATCACCAGCAGGTCACCGAAGGCAACCTCATGGTCAATATCGACCGCTGCTGGGACGAGATCGGCTACTTCCAGTGCGGCGACAATCCGGGACGGAAGGAGCCTGGAACGGGAGAGATCGACTACGCCAATCTGTTTCGATTCATTCGTGAGAGAGGGTATCGCGGCATCGTAGGAATGGAGCATGGTCTGTCGCAGCGGGGCGCCGCGGGAGAGCGCGAACTGATCGCCGCCTACCGCCGCGTCGACCCGAAGTAGCCGCGTCGGAGAACGTGATGGACATCCTGGTGAGCGAGCGGATTACCGGGCCGGCGATCGACACGCTCCAGCAGCAGTGGGACGTCGTGATCGAACCCGATTTGTGGCGGTCGCCGGGGGAGCTCCAGCGGCGGCTGGCCGACGCCCGAGCGCTCATCGTGCGAAATCAGACGCAGGTTACCGGTGAGCTGATCGCTGCGGCGAAGGGGTTGGAGGTGATCGGACGAGCCGGTGCCGGATTGGACAATATCGACACCGGTGCGGCTGCCAAGGCGGGTGTCATCGTGACCTATGCACCGCGGGAGAATTCGATCTCGGTCGCCGAGCTCACCGTCGGCCTGATGCTCTCACTGGCTCGAAAGATCCCTACGGCACACCTCGACACGCGCGCCGGCCGATGGAATCGCAGGACGTTCACAGGGACGGAACTCTACGGCAAGACGTTGGGAATCGTCGGTCTGGGACGTATCGGGACCTTGGTGGCTCGTCGGGCCGCGGCCTTCGGTATGCGGCTCGTGGGACACGATGACTTCGTCGATCCGGAGTCGGAATTTGTTCGCGAAAGCGGCATCGAGCTGGTGAGCCTC